>JBHNNM010000133.1:2082-6904 GCA_048563625.1 Gammaproteobacteria bacterium
ATTGGCTAGGTTAGAAGCCAGTATCTCTGAACGTTTTGAACGCAGTAACAGGGCATCGTCATGCGGCCCCAGATATTTATCAAAACTTATTCCCATTATGACTATCCTTTAAAACCAGCCGGATTTTTAATTTTCAGGCTGTCTTTCTTAATCTGTTTTAGCTAGTTGTTTTTCTTTAAAGCAAGTCGCATACCAGTTTTATAGTTTTGTTATTTTTCAATCACTTAGGATTTTTATTTATATAAACAGCATTTAAACAGAGCATAAAACGCCAAGGCTTTACCATCCAGCGGCAATGGTGTTTAAGCTGGCCGATTGACAAATAAAACCATTGGCTTATGCTGTCTGTTTTGTTAGCAACAGGCAGGAAAAATCATGCACAATCTCTGGGATGAACAGGAAGCTCAACAATATACGGATGAACTGGCATTGCGTGTTTACAGTTCCCGATTACTGGGCCGGGACAAGTCACTGGTTCTGCACGGCGGCGGCAATACTTCTGTTAAAATAGAAGAAACCAGTATTGTCGGCGAGCAGGAGACCATTCTTTATGTTAAGGGCAGTGGCTGGGATCTGGAAACCATTGAGGCACAGGGCTATGCACCGGTGCGCATGACACACCTGTTAAAACTGGCTCAACTGCCGCAGCTGACCGATGCCCAGATGGTTAATGAGCTTAAAACCCATATGACCAGTGCCTCAGCTCCGGCTCCCTCTGTAGAAACCATACTGCATGCCCTGCTACCTTATAAATATGTGGATCATACCCATTCTGATGCCATTGTCAGCATTACCAATACTGCAAATGGTGAGGACAGAATTAAAGCCATCTACGGCAACAAGGTTGTGATTATTCCTTATGTGATGCCCGGTTTTGATCTGTCCAGACTGTGTGCCGAACAGTTTCCACAACAGGCAACGGATGAGACCATCGGCATGGTATTAATGAATCACGGTATCTTTTCTTTTGGTGACACAGCCAAAGAATCCTATGACCGTATGATTGAACTGGTGTCCATGCCTGAAGATTACCTCGCTCAGAAACAGGCTCTGGATATCAGCTCTCACTATACAGACACTTCATCTATCAGCTCGGATATAGATCCTCTGAAACTTTGCCTTTTCGGCAATTATTATCCAAAGAACTGCAAAAACCTCTGATTATCCACCAAACCCGGGATAATCAGACACTGGGCTTTGCCAATCATCCTGATAGTAAACATATCAGCCAGCAGGGTCCGGCCACACCCGATCATGTCATTCGTACCAAACAATTACCTCTGCTCTTATCTGAACAGGCTGATAATTTTAACGAAGACCTGCAGCAGTATATTAAACACTATAAGGCTTATTTTGAATCCGGCGCCCGTAATCCCCATGACGGTCAGCAGAAAACCATGCTGGATCCCCTGCCCCGTATAGCCCTGCATAAACAGGCCGGTCTGCTGACCATTGGCAAAACCATTAAAGAGGCTCAGATAGTCAAGGATATTTATCAGCATACTATGGATATCATTCTGCGATCCACCCGGCTGGGTGGTTATTGCGCCCTGCCGGATCAGGATATTTTTGATGTGGAATACTGGGAACTGGAACAGGCCAAGCTGAAAAAATCCGGCTCAGCCTGCGGCACCCGTTTTGACGGAGAAGTGGCCCTGGTCACCGGTGCGGTCAACGGCATCGGCAAAGCCTGTGTCGATTCCCTGCTGGCTCGGGGTGCCTGTGTGGTTGCCCTGGATATTCTGCCGGAAATTAAAGACCTGTATCAGCGTCCCGATTACCTGGGCATCTGCTGTGATGTCACCGATGAACAGGCTCTGGCCTACGCACTGGAAACAACCATCCGCCAGTTCGGTGGTCTGGATATGCTGATCCTCAATGCCGGTATTTTTCCCGGCGGCTGCCGGATCGAAGACCTGTCTATGGATGAATGGCGCAAAGTGATGAATGTTAACCTGGATGCCAACCTGTCCCTTATGAGCAAGGCTCACCCGTTTTTAAAACTGGCTCCCAATGGCGGTCGGGTCATTGTTATGGGTTCTAAAAATGTCCCCGCACCCGGTCCCGGGGCGGCGGGTTATTCCGCCGCCAAAGCTGCTTTAACCCAGTTAGCCCGGGTGGCCGCTCTGGAATGGGGAGGGGACAATATCCGTATTAACATCCTGCATCCCAATGCCGTATTTGATACTGCCATCTGGACAGACGAAGTACTGGCTTCAAGGGCAGAACATTATGGTTTAACCGTACAGGAATACAAAACCAATAACCTGTTTAAAACTGAAATCACCTCCCATGATGTGGCCGAACTGGCTGCAGAAATGTGCGGGCCGTTATTTGCCAAAACCACAGCGGCTCAGCTTCCCATTGACGGAGGCAATGATCGGATGGTCTGAATTTGTTATGATATGAGTATTGCGTAGTTTATCCAGAAATTGCTTTGTTCTTTAGTCCCCCTTTTTCAAAGGGGGATACAGGGGGTTTAAGTTCTTGATTTGCAACCCCCTCAATCCCCCTTCTAAAGAAGGGGGAAGTTAAAAACTTAATAAAAGGTATCTTCTTTAATGAAAATTTTGATGAAAAAATTTGTTGTAAAAACCGCTGTAATTGCATTGCCTGCTGTTTTGCTTTCACAAGCTGTTCTGGCCGATGCCACTGTAACCTATGAACAACTTAACGGTGCTCAGAAAACCACCAACACCATGAAAATCAAGAACGGTAAAATCCGTTTTACACCGCCAACCCAGACCAATAATTACAGTATTTATGACAGCCAGAGCGGTTCTTTAACTCATGTGGATACCAGCCAGAAACGCTACCTGTCCATGGACGAAAAGGCCATTGCAGAACAGGCCCAAAAAGCCAGAGAACAGATGCGCAAGGCCATGGAAGCCAAAATGGAAGGCATGCCGCCTGAGCAGAGAGAACAGGTGGAAAAAATGATGAATAATCACCTGGCCCGGGTAGATAAAACCCAGCCTGCACCAAAACTGGATCAGAAAAAAACTGGCCGCACTGAAACCATTGCCGGCATTGAATGCACCGTGTATGAATCCTTTTTTAATGGGGTTAAAGTCAGTGAAATCTGCATAGCAGAACCTGATAAAATGGGACTGGATGCTGCCGATGCCCAGACTCTGACCAATATGCAAAGTTTTATGAAACAGATACAGAAAATGGCTCAGCAGATGATGAACACCAATACCCCGGTTTCAGAAATTAACGGCATTCCTTTGCACACCAAACTCTATGCACCGGACGGCAGTATTAAGCTGGAAACCCGTTTATCCAGTATTAACATAGATAAGCTCAGTGATGATACAGTCAGCATTCCAGCTGGTTACAGCCAGATACAAATGAATCAGATGCCTGGCATGTAAGTTTCAGACTGAACTGGACGACTATACGCCGTATTTTTAGAGCCTTCAGCTCTTTGGTTAAGGCCCTCAGCTCTTCGGTTAGAGCCCTTAGCCGTCCAGTCAGTATGACTATTACGCCTGTTGTTCACTGCCATCCATTGTTTAAACAATTCAATCACGGCTTCACGGCCCATTTCTGAACCGCTTTGTTCAGTGATCTTCTGCACTCTTGCTGTAAAGGCAATCTGCTCTTCCCTACTCAGTTTAATACCCAGCTCATGCTCGATGATATAAGCCACACCACCTTTTCCCGACTGGCTGTTAATACGGATCACCTCTTTATAACTACGCCCTAAATCTGCCGGATCAATGGGCAGATAAGCCACCTCCCAGACCTGACCGGGCTGCTGATTTTTCAGGCATTTATTAATCGCATCCTGATGGCTACCGGAAAATGCCGTATAGACCAGCTCCCCGATATAAGGGTGTCTGGGATGCACAGGGATCTGGAGCAAACGACTGATCCGCTCACTGATGGATTGAATGTCCGCTAAATCCAGTTGCGGGTCAATACCCTGACTGTACAGATTCATGGCCAGGGTAATTAAATCGGCATTACCGGTACGCTCTCCATTACCCAGCAAGGTACCCTCAATCCGTTGTGCTCCGGCCAGCATGGCCATTTCCGCAGCAGCAACCGCACAGCCCCGGTCATTATGAGTGTGCACACTGATGATCACATGGTCCTTATAATCGATATGGTTAATAAACCATTCCACCTGATCCGCATAAATATTCGGCATGGACACTTCCACCGTTGCCGGTAAATTTATGACCACCGGATTATCCGCTGTCGGCTGCCAGACCTTATTAACGGCATTGCAGATCTGCACAGCAAAATCCAGCTCGGTCGCCGTAAAACTTTCCGGTGAATACTGAAACTGCCAGCGGGTATCCGGCTGCTGTTCAGCACAGTCCTTAACCCATTGCGCCCCGTTAACGGCAATATCAATAATCCCCTGCTTATCCAGGGCAAACACCTGTTCCCGCTGAACTCTGGAAGTGGAATTATACAAATGCACCATGGCCCGACGGGCCCCTCTGAGTGCTTCAAAGGAACGTTTAATCAGAGATTCCCGTGCCTGTGTTAATACTGAAATGGTGACATCTTCAGGAATATACCGCCCTTCAATTAAAGTTCGGACAAACTGAAAGTCATCTGCCGAAGCCGAAGGGAAACCCACTTCAATCTCCTTAAATCCCATTTTCACCAGCCATTTAAAAAAAGTCAGCTTCTGCTGGCTGTTTTAAAGCCTGATTACCATCACGCAGATCCACACTGCACCAGGTCGGAGCCTGAGTCAGCACCTTATCCGGCCATTGACGATGCGGCATTGGCACCGGTTTAAAAGGCTGGTATTTCTGATAATTAAAAGCGGCAGATTTCATAAGTCTTCTCTATAAAA
>JBHNNM010000134.1:0-6882 GCA_048563625.1 Gammaproteobacteria bacterium
ATTATCCTCTGATTTAAATCAAACCATATATAAATCTTGTCTTTTCTTGCCACTTTAATTTTAGCAGTTTAATTTAAGTGCTGTTGATTTTATTTATATCGGACCGCTTTTTCAGGTTCACCCAGTTTAATATAGCTCTGTTTTATGACTTTGTAATTATTTGACTTTAATTTCTGGTTATTTTTTGCCAGATTATTGGATTTTAATGCCTGTTGAACCGCCTGCTGATAATCCTCACGATAAAATTGTAACACCGCCATATTGTGCCAGAGCCAGGCATTATCCGGCTCAATTCTTAACGCCCTTTTTAGCAGACTTTCCGCTTCATCGTAATTACCTTGATCAATAGCCGCTTTGGACTGCTTAAGGAGATCAAGCACCGCACTACGACTGGCTGGCGGCTTAGCCGAGGTTCGGGGAGATACTGTGCCCTGACTGACCGCCGCTGTAGTAATCACTTTTGGCTGGTACACCTCTTCAGAGCCAGCTGCTTCCTGGGGACGGCTTTGTTCAATAACCGGCGGAGCACTGCCGATAGTCCTGTCTCGGGAATAATCAACTGAGCTGCAGCCATTGATAATGCTGATAATGAACAGTACTAAAAGATAGATTTTAAACATTGACGGCCTCAGTGCTTGTAACAAACAGGGAGTTACAGCTATTTTACACTATTGAAACAAACGTTGTAGCCAGTTGTTTGAAAAACGGCCGGTTTCACATACCTCTACCCTGGCAGGTTCCGTCCCCTTGATAAAAGGCAGGTATTCAGCATTTTTACAGCGTCCGGAAAGCCGTACCTGCTGCAGGGAGTCCACCCAGAACCATTTAATATTCTGCGGCTGATTCTGTTCCAGCACACCAACGTCCAGTTTCTGCATCATCCTGCCCCAGACTTTTAGAGCACCGGAGGATCCGGTCAGACCAGTCGGAGTATTATCATCCCGCCCCAGCCAGACCACGGCCAGCAGATTACTGCCAAATCCGGCAAACCAGCTGTCTCTGAGCTCATTGGTGGTACCGGTTTTTCCAGCCAGCTGATAACGGGACGGCAGGTAATGACTTAAGCCTTTCGCGGTACCCATACTGACGACTTCCTGAAGATTGGCATTAATAAGATAAGTCAGGTCTTCACTGATCCGCTGTTCCACGCGCAAGGGGTATTGCTGCAGAGCATTATTCTGCTCGTCCTGTACCGATAAAATTGTATGCAGGGGCGAATAAAAGCCCTGGTCTGCCAGGGTCTGGTACATCTGGGTAACCTGTAACGGCGTTAAAGTCAGAGAACCCAGCAGCACCGCTGGATAGGGCAATGCATCCGTCGGCGCACCCAGAGCCCGAACAGTATTAAGTACTTTGTCCACGCCAATATCCATACCCAGCCGGGCTGTGGATAAATTATAGGACTTGGCCAGAGCCACATGCAAAGGCACTATTCCGTGCTCTTTATGATCAAAGTTTTTAGGCTTCCATAATTTGCCCTTAACACTTTTAGCCGTAAATGACTGGTCTTTTAACAGGGAGGCCAGGGTATAACCCTGCTGCAGTGCAGTCAGATAAATGGCCGGTTTGACCAGTGAGCCAATAGGACGTTTAGCATGCATAGCCCGGTTAAAGTCACCTTCCTGACTCTTTTTACCTCCCACTATGGCCAGTATCTCTGCTGAATTCCGGTGACTGACAATAATAGCGCCCTGCAGTTGTTTAGCACGTTTTTTACCCATACTTGTTAACTGGCTGTTTAGAGCCTGTTCCGCGGCCCATTGTACCTGCGGATTAAGCGTGGTAAATATTTTCAGGCCTTTATCGGTCAAGTCATCCTGGTTATAGCTTTCCTGCAATTGTGATTTCACACTGCCCAGAAATGCCGGGAAAGGTGATGAGCTTAAGGAAATTCCCTGACTGTTTCCCAGGCTTGAGGCAATGGCTTTTTTATACTGCTTCTCGGTAATAAGCTTTTGCTCCAGCATCACTTTAAGCACGGTATTTCGGCGTTTTTTCGCCCGTTGCGGGTGCTTGACCGGGTTGTACCAGGACGGCCCCTTGACCAGTCCCACCAGCAGGGATATCTGCGGCAGACTGAGCTGGCTGATGGGTCGTCTGAAATAATATTCACTGGCCAGAGCAAAACCGTGAATGGCCCGACGGCCATCCTGACCCAGGTAAACTTCATTAATATAAGCGGTAAGAATTTCATCCTTGCTGTAATGGTATTCCAGCAGCAGAGACATAATGGCTTCATTGAGCTTGCGGATCAGAGTGCGCTCCCGGGTTAA
This sequence comes from Gammaproteobacteria bacterium, assembly GCA_048563625.1. Classification (GTDB taxonomy): domain Bacteria; phylum Pseudomonadota; class Gammaproteobacteria; order GRL18; family GRL18; genus JANELJ01. The sequence goes on from JBHNNM010000134.1 coordinate 2,274, forward strand.
AAAGAAATTTTTAACCAGCTGCTGAGTCAGCGTACTACCGCCCTGCACCGTTGCACCGGCTTTAATATTAGCCCACACAGCACGAATAATGCCTTTGGGATCAATACCGTAATGCTGGTAAAAGTTCCGGTCTTCTACCGCAATGAGGGCTTTTTTTAATTTCTGCGGAATTTTATCCTGCGCCAGTAAAACCCGGTCTTCATGTAAACGCGGATGGATACTACCGATCACCGCCGGATCCAGCCGAGCCAGAGACACAGAGCGTTTTCGGCTTTTGTCATATATCCGGCTGACGGTATTATGTTTAAACTGAATACGCAGCTTATGAGACGGTTCATCTCCATCGGGAAAGCGGAACTGACGGCTGACCAGATCTATCTGATTGCCTTTACGGGAGAAGCTGCCCTGTGTAGAGGGGGATTTGTCCTTGCGGTAACCGGCCAGACGGAGCTCTTTTTCCAGCTGGCCGGCACTGAGCTTAACACCCGGGTAAATTTCCAGAGCCCGGGCATACACCTTGGCAGGAATGGACCAGCGGCGGCCTTCAAATTTATCTTTAATAATGCTGTTAAGATAAAGCGTCAGACCGATAGTGCCGAAAATCAGCAGGTACAGAATCGTTTTTTTAATAAAACGCCCAAAACCTGATGACTTTTTTCTTTTACTGGAAGATTTCTTTTTTCTGGATTTAGCCATAATTTAAATTACCCGGCTGCTCTGGTCACTGGCCTATTTCCTGCGCCAGCGGGTACCTTCGGGGGTATCTTCCAGCAGGATATCCGCAGCCACCAGTACATCGCGGATGCGATCCGACTCGGCCCAGTTTTTATCAGCCTTGGCCTGCGTCCGTTGAGCAATCAGATCGTTGATTTCATCATCCGATAAACCGCCCTTACCGGCTCTGCTTTGTAAAAACGCCTGTGGATCATTTTCCAGCAGACCCAAGATATGGGCAAGGTGTTTGAACTGGGCAGCCTGTGCCTTATCTGATTTTTTCAGGCGGTTCAGTTCATGGCTCATATCAAACAGAACAGAAATGGCTTTAGGGGTATTAAAATCATCATCCATAGCCTGGAAAAAACGTTTGGCGTAGTCACTGTTTTCATCCAGTGGGGCATCAGCCGGTTCAATATCCAGTAATGACTGATACAGTGTGCTTAAAGAGGCTTTAGCACGATCAAGATTTTCATCGGAATAATTGAGCGGACTGCGGTAATGGCTGTTAAGAATAAAGTAACGGATCACTTCCGGTGCATAATTCTTGAGCACATCGCGGATAATAAAGAAATTGCCCAAGGATTTGGACATTTTTTCATCATCCACCCTCACAAAACCATTATGGATCCAGTAGTTAACAAACTTATGGCCGGAGCAACCTTCTGACTGAGCGATTTCATTTTCATGATGGGGAAATTTCAGATCCAGGCCGCCGCCGTGAATATCGAAATGCTCACCCAGACAATGTTTGGACATGGCGGAACATTCAATATGCCAACCGGGACGACCCTGGCCCCAGGGAGATTCCCAAAAAGGCTCACCGGGCTTGGCCATTTTCCATAATACAAAATCCGCCGGATCCCGCTTGGCCTGTTCCACTTCCACCCGGCTGCCGGACTGCAGATCTTCTAGGTTCTTTTTAGACAGCTTACCATAGTCCTTAAACTTACTGACCTGATAATAAACATCGCCGTTATCGCCCTGATAAGCCATACCTTTATCTATCAGGGTCTGGATCATATTGATAATATTGTCCATGTGCTCAGTGGCACGGGGCTCAATATCCGGACGCATAACACCCAGAGCATCGGCATCTTCATGCATGGCATCAATAAAGCGTTGGGTCAGAGTACCAATGTCTTCACCGTTTTCAATGGCCCGGGCAATGATCTTGTCATCAATATCGGTAATATTGCGTACATAGGTGACATTTTCATCCCCGTACAGTTTGCGTAGATAGCAGTTAATCACATCAAACACCACCAGCACCCTGGCATGACCGATATGGCAATAGTCGTACACGGTCATACCGCAGACATACATTTTGACCTTACCCGGTTCAATTGGAGTGAATGGTTCTTTTTTTCCGCTCAGGGAATTATATATCTGTAACATATCAGCTCTTGCCACCTATTTTAGCCCAGGAATCTCTTAAACCTACGGTGCGGTTAAAAACCAGTTTGTCCTTTGAGGAATCGGGATCGGTGGTAAAATAACCTTCCCGTTCAAACTGGTAGTGGTCTCCCGGCTGAGTATCGGCCAGGGACATTTCAGCACGGGCATCGACTTTAACAATCAGTGAATCCGGGTTTAGAAAGTCCAGAAAATGTCTATCTTTATCTTCATGATCCCTTGCCGCTCCGTCAGGATTTTCCGCATTGAACAGGCGGTCGTATAAACGCACTTCTGCCGGTACTGAGTATTGCTCCGATACCCAGTGGATAACGCCCTTGACCTTACGCCCTTCCGGCTTTTTACCCAAGGTATCCGGATCATGGGTACAGCGCAGTTCAATAATATTACCGTCATCATCCTTAATAACCGAATGGCATTTTATGACATAGGAGTTTCTTAAGCGTACTTCTTTGTCAATCGTGAGCCGCTTGTACTTGGGCGGCGGAACTTCTTCAAAGTCACTGCGGTCAATATAAATCACCCGAGTCATTTTCAGTGCTCTGCGCCCCATGCTTTCATCCTTGGGATGACGGGGAGCCGACAGATCTTCGATCTGATCCTCAGCAAAACTTTCAATAACCACTTTCAGGGGATCAATAACACACATGGCCCGTGGGGCGGTATGTTCCAGATCCTCACGAATACAGAATTCCAGGGTGCTCATATCCACTACCCCGTCCACCTTGGTGACACCAATACGATCACTGAAATCACGCAGAGAGGCCGGTGTATAGCCGCGGCGTCTTAAGCCCGATATGGTAGGCAGCCGTGGATCGTCCCAGCCGTGTACATGCTTTTCATCCACCAGCTGTTTGAGTTTACGTTTACTGGTAATGGTGTAGTTAAGATTAAGCCGGGCAAATTCAGTCTGCTGCGGATGACAGGGGGTCTGCAGCTGATCCAGTACCCAGTCATACAACGGCCGGTGATCTTCAAACTCCAGGGTACACAGGGAATGAGTAATGCCCTCAATGGCATCAGACAGGCAGTGAGTATAATCATACATGGGATAAATACACCATTCATTAGCGGTCTGGTGATGCTCTACCTTACGGATACGGTAAATCACCGGATCACGCATATTGATATTGGGTGAAGCCATATCAATTTTAGCCCGCAGAACCTTCTCCCCTTCCTCAAATTCTCCCTGTTTCATACGCTCAAACAAGGCCAGGTTTTCCTCAACGTTTTGATCCCTGTAAGGACTGTTTTTACCCGGTTCGGTCAGGGAACCACGGTACTGACGGGCTTCTTCCGGTGACAGGGAGCAGACATAGGCCTTACCCATTTTGATCAGTTCAACAGCATATACATATAACTGCTGGAAATAATTCGAAGCATATTTCGGCTCTCCGGCCCATTCAAACCCTAGCCAGCGTACATCTTCCATTATGGAATCAACATATTCCACATCTTCTTTTTCCGGATTGGTGTCATCAAAACGCAAATTACAGACACCATTGTAATCACGGGCCAGGCCAAAATTCAGGCAGATGGACTTGGCATGACCGATATGCAGGTAGCCGTTAGGTTCTGGAGGAAAACGAGTGATAACCTTGCCGTCGTTTTTGTTATTCTTAATATCCTCATCAATAATATGCCGAATAAAATTGGAAACAATTCTGGACTCGTTATCGGATGAAGCTGGCGCAGGCGTATTACTCATTTTTGTGTGAATTCCATAATGATGTGAAAAAAATCTTTGCAAGCGGTGATTTTAATGAATTGGCGCACAAAAATAAATCAAATACTCTTTAATAAGAACATTAAAACCGTTATATTAATCAAAAATTTACATATTCCCTTTACATAACACAATCTATTCTTACATTAAACCCGTACATTTAAACAGGTATAAAAAAATATGACCATGATAAAACAATTACTTCTGAGCATCATTCTGCTCTCCCTGTCTGTTACCGCCTTTGCCGAAGATACCGTTAAGGTTAAAATGACCACCACCATGGGCGATATTGTGCTGGAACTGTATCCAGATAAAGCCCCAGAAACCGTTAAAAACTTTGTTAACTATGTAGAAAACCATTTTTACCGCAAAACTATTTTTCACCGCGTTATTGACGGTTTTATGATTCAGGGCGGTGGTTTTACTAATGCCCGGGATCGAAAGAAAACCCTCAGCCCTATTAAAAACGAAGCGGACAACGGCCTGAAAAATGATCGCGGTACCATTGCCATGGCACGAACCAGAGACCCGCATTCTGCCACCGCACAGTTCTTTATCAACCTGAAAAACAATGACTTTCTTAACCATACCCGTAAAACCATAAACGGCTGGGGTTATACTGTATTTGGTAAAGTTATTAAGGGTATGGATGTTGTGGATAAGATTGCCAAAGTTAAAACCACCCAGGTAGCTGGGCAGCAGAATATTCCAGTGGATCCGATTTATATTGAAGATATAAAAGTTATTAACTAG
>JBHNNM010000135.1:0-4960 GCA_048563625.1 Gammaproteobacteria bacterium
AACCCTGAGATCTTTAAGTACCCATTCTGATATTGTTGCGACTATACTCTGTGATAAAAAAGGCTAGGTTTTCAGTTATTACCTGTCCCCCAGATACCAGGAAGATAAAACTGCTTTTAATTTAAATAATGACAGCGGCCAGAGCTGTTCAGATTTACAATCTTCCAGAATACATTACCCCTATCACCTGATCATTCGCAAAATTAATCTACAGGGAGAAAATGTCGGTTCTATTCATCTGGTTTATCAGCAGAACACCCTGGTAAGACAACTGGATAATTACTATCTGCTGGTTATCACTATTGCTCTGCTGTCTTTTTTAATTGTGGTGCTGATTTCCACCCGTTTGCAAAAAGTATTTACTACACCATTAACTGAGTTAATGGTGACTATGAAATCTGTCTCCACAGAAAAAACATACAATATCCGTGCAAATAAGATCAGCGATGATGAATACGGCACCTTGGTCGATGTATTTAATGAGATGCTTAACGTGATACAGCAGCGTGACAGCCAACTGGCCAGTTACGAAAGCGAAGTCGCTGAACGCACCAAGGACCTGTATAAAAAGAACAATGAATTGCAGGCTATTACCCTTGATGCCCTGCAGGCCAAAAACATCGCCGAAAAAGCCAACCATATAAAAAGTGATTTTATGGCGACCATCAGCCATGAAATCCGCACACCGATGAATGGTGTTCTGGGTATGGTTGAAATTCTGCTGCGTACCCGGCTGACCCGTAAACAGACTAAATTACTCAATACCGTACAGCGGTCCGGAAAATCACTGCTGCTGCTTATTAATGAAATACTTGATTTTTCCAAGTTTGAATCCGGCAAACTGTCCCTGGATAAACAGGCTTTTCGACCCTACAACCTACTGCTGGATACCCTGGAACTGTTTAGTGAAGATGCCAGGGCCAAAGGCCTGCAGCTGCGTTCAGAACTTGTTATTGATAAACACCTGGTGCTGATTGGCGATCGAAACCGTCTGCAGCAGATATCAAGCAACCTGCTCAGCAATGCCCTGAAGTTTACCAACCGGGGTGAAATCATCCTGCGCTGCTCCATTCCAGAACTGGGGCAGTATAATGATAATAAACGAATCAAACTCTATTTTGAGGTAGAATACAGCGGTATTGGTATTCCTTACGATAAGCAGAATATAGTTTTTGAAGCCTTCTCCCAAGTGGACAGCAGCACCACCCGTGAATACTCAGGAACCGGACTGGGGCTGTCCATCTGTAAACAACTGGTATCACTGATGGATGGTGACATCGGTGTTAATAGTGATGTCAATTCAGGTAGTACCTTCTGGTTTACCATAACCCTGGAACTGGGTGAAGAAAATCTGCTCCCCGAAAGTACCCAGGAAAATGACTGTGCCCGGGAAGCCCCACAGTTTGCCGCGACAGTTCTAGTCGCCGAAGACAACCCTGTTAATCAGAAACTGGCCCGCACCATGCTTGAAATACTCGGCTGCAAAGTGCTGCTGGCCAACAATGGTAAAGAAGCCATCAGCATTGCTGAAACACAGCCGGTAGACATGATCCTTATGGATTGCCATATGCCCCAAATTGATGGCTTTAAGTCTACTGAATACTTACGGCTCCAGAATGAACCCCGTTTTGGTAAAGAACAATTGCCCATTATTGCCCTGACGGCTGATGTCCGTGATGGTATCCGCAAACAATGTCTGCATGCAGGGATGAATGATTACATTAGTAAACCATTTACCCTAAGTGATCTGGCTCACAAACTATCCCAATGGCTCGACGTCAGTAAGCATCAGTTACCCGTAGTTACTTTTAAGGAAGAAGATATTACCCCTGAAAACAACACCATTCAAAAACAGGCCTGGGAGCGGATAAAAGAACTTCAGCGTCCGGATCAGCCTGATGTACTGCACAAATTAATCCATCTTTACCTGGATAATACACCTGATCTTATTGATTTATTAAGCCAGTACGCCCGGGATATGGATAAACAGGCATTTACTGAAACAGCCCATATGCTTAAATCCAGTAGCACCAATCTGGGGGCAGTACGACTTGCCCAGTTGTGTGAAAAAATTGAATGTAATGCGGATGTGGAAATTAATCAGAATAACCAGGAAAAAGCCCTGGAATTAATACAGCAGATCCAGTCTGAATACCAGCGGGTGGAAAAAGAGCTTGAAGCTGAATTATCCCGCCCGGATACTGATTAATTTAGGTTAAAATAGCGCTCTCTATTTGACAATTATGATCCCTGATTCATAATGTCTCACAGTAAATTATCCCTATTAAATCAGGCAAAATCATCCATGAATAACAACTTCAAAGTCATGCGCAAAAACAAACCCGTTAAAGATCTGACATCCCTTCCCGCACTGGGCATGGATGACAGTTCAATTACCGAAGGCTTCCGCCATTATTACAGTCATACTCTGGGCAGAGACCGGAACTGTAAGTCAACTCACTATCCTTATAAAGCCCTGAGCCTGACCATTCGTGATCGTCTTATGGAACGCTGGAAAAACACCCATTATGCCTATCAGGATAATGACTGCAGGCGTACTTATTATGTATCACTGGAATTTTTAATGGGCCGGGCATTAAGTAATAGCGTACTGAACCTGGATCTGGATGATGCGGTACAAAAATCTTTTTATTCCATGGGTCTGGATCTGGAAGAAATTGCTGAGACTGAACAGGATGCCGGTCTTGGTAACGGCGGCCTGGGACGACTGGCGGCCTGTTTCCTGGACAGCTGTGCCACTTTACAGCTGCCAGTAAAAGGTTATGGTCTGCGCTATGAATACGGCATGTTCAGACAGCGGATAGATAACGGCTACCAGGTCGAAGACACTGACCACTGGTTGCTGGACGGCAATCCATGGGAACTGGAACGCCCTGAATATACCCGGCGCATCAAGTTTGGTGGACATACCGAATTACGTCTTAGCCATGACGGCAATTATAAAGTACAATGGGTCGGTACCCACGATGTGCTGGCCATTCCTTACGATATCCCTATTCCCGGCTTCCAGAATGGTACCGTCAATACCCTGCGCTTATGGAAAGCCGCCGCAACTGATGAATTTGACCTGGATGAATTCAATTCCGGCAGTTATACCGAAGCCGTGGAAGAGAAAAACTCGGCAGAACACATTACCATGGTGCTGTATCCCAATGACAGTAGTGAAAACGGCAAGGAACTGCGTTTACGTCAACAATACTTCCTGGCCTCTGCCAGCCTGCAGGACGTCATAAGAGAATGGCTGGAACACCATGGTGATTTTGAACAATTTGCAGAAAAAAACTGTTTTCAACTTAATGACACCCATCCAAGCGTCTCCGTTGCCGAATTTATGCGCCTGTTAATGGATGAATACAATCTGCCCTGGGATAAAGCCTGGTCTATCACTTGTAAAACCATGGCTTATACCAACCACACCCTGCTGCCGGAAGCCCTGGAAAAATGGTCTGTGCATTTATTTGAACGTCTGCTGCCCCGTCTGTTAGAGATTATTTACGAAATCAATGCCCGCTTTCTAAAGCAGGTGGCCATGCACTGGCCTGGAGATACTGACCGCCTGCGCCGCATGTCCATTATTGAAGAAGGTCCGGTTCCCCAGGTGCGTATGGCTTACCTAGCCATTGCCGGCAGTTTTTCTGTTAATGGTGTCGCAGCCTTACATACCCGTTTACTGAAACAGGGTCTGTTCCATGATTTTTACCAGCTCTGGCCGGAAAAATTTAATAATAAAACCAATGGCGTTACTCCCCGCCGCTGGCTGGCCGGCTGCAATCCTGAATTGCGCCAACTGATCACAAAGACTATCGGCAGTGACTGGGTTAAGGATCTGTCTCAACTTAAACAGCTGAAAAAAAGTATAGACAAAAAAGCCTTCCGCAAACAGTGGCGGAGCATCAAGCAGAACAACAAACAGAAACTGGCCGAACTGGTTAAACAGGAATGCCGAGTCGAGTTTAACAGTAACTCCCTGTTTGATGTGCAGGTAAAACGTATTCATGAATACAAACGCCAGCTGCTCAATATTCTGCATGTCATTCATTTATACAACCGCATTAAGGCCGGTGATACCAAAAACTGTACTAACCGTTGTGTTCTTATCGGCGGTAAAGCTGCACCCGGCTATGCGATGGCCAAACTGATCATCAAACTCATTAATAATGTAGCCGATGTGGTCAATAATGACCCGGAAGTGGGTGATTACCTGAAAGTAGCCTTTTTTCCCAATTACCGGGTTTCTGCTATGGAAGTGATCTGTCCGGGTACCGATCTGTCCGAACAGATTTCAACGGCGGGTAAAGAAGCCTCCGGTACCGGTAATATGAAATTTATGATGAACGGCGCCCTGACCATAGGCACTCTGGACGGAGCCAATATTGAAATCAGGGAAGAAGTCGGAGAAGATAATTTCTTTTTATTCGGCCTGACTGCTGAAGAAGTGGAAGTCACACGCAGCCATTATGATCCGGTTAAAATCATACAGAATGATACAGATTTCAGAAATGTGATGAGGATGCTGGAAACCGGTTATTTCAGCCAGTTTGAACCCGGTTTGTTTGATCCCATTATTCAGACCATAAAGAATCCACAGGACTTATGGATGACTGCAGCGGATTTTCGCTCTTATATTGATGCTCAGGAGCAGGTATCCAGAGCCTACCAGGATCAGAAACACTGGACGACTATGAGTATTATGAATACTCTGTCCAGCGGTAAATTCTCTACTGACCGGACGATGGAAGAGTATAATCGGGATATATGGAAGCTGGAGGCGGTGGCGGCTTATCCGGTGGAATAAAGGAAGCGTTCAGCGTTCAGGAAGAGCTTAAAGCGTTGAGCGTTGAGAAAGAGCTTGGAGGGTTAAGTGTTAAGGAAGAGCTTAGAGCTTTTCTAGCCAGAAGTAAAATTTTAGAGGGTGGAAACACTCAGTGGCTCTTTCTCA
>JBHNNM010000135.1:5060-6881 GCA_048563625.1 Gammaproteobacteria bacterium
CGCTCAGCGCTCAACGCTGTTTTTAGGGTTAGGTGTATTTTTTTCTGTCTTTGCGGCGGTTTCCGGCTTGTACTATTACGCCGTCAAGTACGTCGAGGCTTTCTATTTCTATGGTTTCGTAGAGGTCATTCAGGGGTTGTAGAAAAAATTTGCTGTCGTACATTCTTAGTTGACGGAAAATATATTCACCATTAATTTTGGCGATTACGTAAGAGCCGTCTTTTACTACTGCTTCAGGATCGACGATTATAACGGTACCATGCTCGAATTCAGGCACCATACTGTCTCCCAGAGCGCGTAAAGCGTAGATTTCTCTGCCGCTGCAGCTGCCCTCAATGGGTGGCATTAAACTTTCTGGTGGTGATTGAGGCATTTTTAACTCACTTATATCAAGAGTTTATATCAAGGACATATATATACTTGCACATAAGAGGAACAAGTATATAAGAATATTCAATTATTCAACACTTAATGTTAAATGAAAATACTACAGACATCAAGCCATAATTAGTTGCTAAAACCCATAATTAATCAGTTGAAAATATTGCAAAATTTAAAAAAAGCATATATCTTATAATAAGTTTATTATTTATAAGCTTATAAACACAGATATAAAAATAGCTAACTTAAAACTAACTAAAAAGGATCCCCAAAATGACCGATGCAAACTGGAAACTCAAAGATGGTGCTGAACTGAATGTTGACGATGTAGCAAAAATCGCCTGTGCACTAAAATCCTTATCCGCATATACCACCCTAGTATGCGCTGAAGAAGACAGTCCGGAAGATCTGGAGCAGATTGTTAAGGAAGGTATGGAAGCAATGGAAAAAATATTTGAAATTTAACACGAATTTAAACTTGTTAAACGTCTATTAAGCTCATAACCCGGTAAGGGGGACTGCGGGTTTATCGCTGATGCAAAAGGCCTGATTTTTTCAGGCTTTTTTTATGGGGGAAAGAAGTGTTAAGTAAAAGCATAGCCTGTCCCGGAATTTATACACCTAACCAGGAAGTTATTTGCTCTTTCTTAACACTTAGCACTTAACGCTTAACCCTAAAAACAGGGCTTATCCGGAGCATTCTGATAACGTCCAATACTCTCCAGAATCTCGGTCTTGGCATCCTCCACATCCACCCAACCTTTAATTTTAACCCATTTTCCGGGTTCCAGATCTTTATAATGAGCAAAGAAATGAGCCAGGGTATCCAGCAAGGTATTAGGCATATCTCTAAAAGAACTGATTTTTGTGTACATACCGGTTAGTTTATCAATGGGTACAGCCAGTACCTTGGCATCCAGGCCCGCTTCATCTTCCATTAACAGCATGCCAATAGGACGGCACTGGATAACCGAACCGAACTGTAAGGGCAAAGGTGTTACCACCAGTACATCCACCGCATCACCATCGTCGGACAGAGTGTGTGGAATATAACCATAATTACAGGGATAAACCATGGCCGTACCAATAAAACGGTCCACAAACATGGCGCCGGTTTCTTTATCTACTTCATATTTTACCGGATCACTATGAGACGGTATTTCAATAATAACATTAAATTCACTGGGTACGTGTTTTCCCGTGGTTACTCTATCAAGATTCATCTGTTTACCTGTTTTATGGATTTATAAGGGTAGTGTAACTGTTCAGCGTGTTTAGATTTTGTGCCAGTTCAAGGCATTTTCGCACGGAAAATGTGAGCGTATATCAATACGTGACCATTTGAGTACGAAAATAACGCCGAAATGGTGCAAAAGATGAATGCGCTGAATAGTTACAGGGTAGTTTAAAAAGTATTTTGATCTCGATCAAATAAATAGT
>JBHNNM010000136.1:0-6779 GCA_048563625.1 Gammaproteobacteria bacterium
TAATTACCAGTTTAATTTTGCCAATGCCATTAAACCGGATCAGAATATCAGTATTAATATCCGCAATACTCAGACCTCTAAAGACGGTGAAGCACCTTTTCTAAGCAACCGTGCCAGTGTAAAAGCAGACAATCAACTGGCATTAATCGGCTTTAAAAAAGAAACGGCACAGCCTCTGTTTCTGCCTGATACTAATCCTGATAGTTTTCCAGAACAACTTAGTCATCAATCGGATAGGGATATTTTAGACATTGTTTTAAATGGACAGGACAAAACATTTTTTTGAAAAGAAAATTTATGAATGTCAGTAATGCCAAAAATTTTTTATGCGGTTCAAAAGTCGATCAGCGGATGTTTTTTGATGAACTGAAGAACCGCTACCAGTTTCCGGAAATATTTCCCTGTGCGTTTATCTCCTGCGCCTTGCTGGAAAAGTTTCTTCTGAAAAAGCTGGATTTTGAACGTTCTCCCATGGTTTATGGCTCACATAAAATCAGTGTTAATCGTACTGTCCTGGCTCAGTTGAAAAGCAATGACCGCCTGCATATTTTAATTCATCTGACTCGTTCAGACAGCAAACCCGACTCTGAAAATCAAAACCAGATGTATGAGTGTTACGGGCTTATACACAATAATAATATTCTGTTCCGGGCACTGGTTGAACTGATCCCCGTGCAGGCTATTCTTGAAAACTTAAAGAACAAATAATTACTGGACTACCTGTCTCTGTTTTTAATAAGCCTGTTTTTTAATCATGCCATAAAAACTTGCCATTCATAAAAAAATACATTATCTTGTATCCCAACAAAAAAAACACACTACATATAGATTTCATAATATTATAATACTTATATTATACAGTAGTGTCCGCAGGGGAATCCGGTGCAAATCCGGAACTGCCGCGCAACGGTAATAAAGCTTTTTCATACTGAAACGGCTTTTAAGTCCGGTTACCTGCCTTAAACCTAAATATGTATCAACCCGGGTCTCGCGTAAAGGCCCAGGGTGAGAAGACCTTCTGCAGTTCCCCTTCTCCCTCTGGCCGCTTAAGTGAGTTAAGACACCAGAGGAAAACTATGTCCAATATAAGCAATAGCACCGATACCGCTCTGTCAGTAGAAACCAGCACTTTATTAAGCCAAGCTGAACAGGTAAAACAGCAGCATAGCAAACAGACTTCCCCTTATGGCCAGCATCAGGTCATTCGACGCAACGGCAAGTTAACCGCTTTTGACCGCAGTAAAATCATAGTGGCACTGACCAAGGCTTTTCTGGCCGTTGAAGGCGGTACAGCAGCCGCTTCCACCCGGGTACATGATATTGTGGATAAACTGGCCACAGAGGTGGTCGAAGCTCTGTTCCGTCATTTACCGGAAAACTCCACTGTCCATATCGAAAATATTCAGGATCAGGTTGAACTGGCTCTGATGCGTAACGGTCAGCATAAAATTGCCCGGGCCTATGTTCTTTACCGTGAACAACAGGCACAAAAACGTGCCTCCAGCCAGAGTCAGGATCAGGCCGAAAACCAGGAAAAAAGACCTGTCCAGATTGTGGATGCCTCCGGACATAAAAAACCACTGGATAAACAACGTCTGCAGCAGGTGCTTGAGGAAGCAGCCGAGGGCTTAAAGGAAGTGGATATCCACCAAGTGCTTAAAGACACCCTGAATGCTGCTTATAACGGTATGCAGGAAGTAGATTTATACAGCGCCCTGATCCTTAATGCTCGCAGCCTGATTGACCGTGAACCGGAATATTCCCGCCTGTCTGCCCGTCTGCTGCTGGATAACCTGCGCCGGGAATGTCTGAGCGATATTTACCAGCAGCCGAAGGAAGCCACCCAGAGTGAAATGGCCGAGCAGTACGCTGATTATTTTAAACGCTATATTAAAAAAGGTGTGGAACTGGAGCTGCTTGATCCTCAATTACTGCATTTTGATCTGGAGAAACTGGCAGCGGCCATTTTGCCGGAACGGGATCACCAGTTTGATTACCTGGGTCTGCAGACGCTTTATGACCGCTACTTCCTGCACCACGACAAAATTCGTATGGAAATGCCCCAGGCCTTTTTTATGCGTGTAGCCATGGGTCTAGCCATAAACGAAATTGACCGAGAACAGCGCACCATTGAATTTTATCAGTTACTGTCATCCTTTGACTTTATGTGCTCAACGCCGACTCTGTTTAATTCGGCTACCTTAAGACCGCAGTTATCTTCCTGTTATCTGACCACTGTACCCGATGATCTGGAAGGCATTTACTCCGCTTTAAAAGACAATGCCTTATTATCCAAATTTGCCGGCGGTCTGGGTAATGACTGGACACCGGTTCGTGGACTGGGTGCTCATATCAAGGGGACTAACGGAGAATCTCAGGGGGTTGTGCCCTTTCTTAAAGTGGCTAATGATACGGCAGTGGCCGTTAATCAGGGCGGCAAACGCAAAGGCGCCATGTGTGCTTATCTGGAAACATGGCATATTGATATTGAGGATTTTCTGGAACTGCGTAAAAACACTGGCGATGAGCGGCGCCGCACCCATGATATGAATACCGCTAACTGGGTACCCGATCTGTTTATGAAACGGGTGGCCGAGGAACAGGAGTGGACGCTATTTTCGCCTGATGAAGTACCCGAACTGCATGAACAATATGGTCAGACCTTTGAAAAAACCTATCTGTCTTATGAAAAAAAAGCCGCTCGCGGAGAAATAAAGTTATTTAAAACCGTTAAAGCCATTGATCTGTGGCGTAAAATGCTGGGCATGCTGTTTGAAACCGGACACCCATGGATTGCCTTTAAGGATCCCTGCAATATACGTTATACCAATCAGCATATGGGCACTGTCCACAGTTCCAATCTGTGTACTGAAATTACCCTGCATACCAATGCCGATGAAGTGGCTGTCTGTAACCTGGGCTCGGTGAACCTGCTGGCGCATATGACCGAGAATGGTCTGGATCATCAGAAACTGGAAAAGACCATTACCACCGCCATGCGTATGCTGGATAATGTTATTGATTATAATTTTTATTCTATCCCGCAGGCACGGCGCTCCAACCTGCATCATCGTCCTGTCGGACTGGGCATTATGGGTTTTCAGGATGCCCTGTACTATCAGAAAATGGCCTACGGCAGTGAACAGGCGGTTGAATTTGCCGACCGTTCCATGGAAGCCGTCAGTTATTTTGCTATTAGAGCCTCCACTCAGTTAAGTGCAGAGCGGGGACGCTACGCCTCCTATGAAGGTTCACTCTGGAGCCAGGGCATACTGCCGCTGGATTCTGCCCGGCAGCTGGCCGAAGAACGGCAGAACTATATTCAGTACGATACCAGCAGCACCCTGGACTGGGAAGGTCTGCGCAGTACTATTAAAGCGCAGGGTATGCGTAATAGTAACTGTCTGGCTATTGCCCCCACGGCCACAATTTCTAATATTTGCGGGGTCAGTCAGTCCATAGGACCGGCGTATCAGAACCTGTATGTTAAATCCAATTTATCCGGGGAATTTACGGTAGTTAACGCCTGTCTGGTCAATCACCTTAAAGAGTTAAAACTCTGGGATGAAGTGATGGCCAATGATTTAAAATATTATGACGGTTCCTTGCTGCCCATAGAGCGTATTCCCGATGAGCTTAAGTCCATTTACGCCACAGCCTTTGAAATTGATACCCGCTGGTTAATTGAAGCAGCCTCACGCCGCCAGAAATGGATTGACCAGGCTCAGAGTCTGAACCTGTATATCGCCGAACCATCTGGTAAAAAGCTGGATCAGCTCTATAAACTGGCTTGGGTACGCGGCTTAAAAACCACCTATTATCTGCGTTCCATGGGAGCCACACATATGGAAAAAACTTCGGTTCAGTCTGATACCGCTGAGGTTCAGGACAGCACACCTAAAGTCTGTTCCATACTGGACCCCGACTGTGAGGCCTGTCAATAAGACACTACCCATAATTGAATAATAATATAAAACAGGAACACCATTATGCTTAACTGGGACGATCCACTTGCCGCATTTAACGATACCAGCAACAAAACCACAACCACTGAAAATGCCATTCATGCTGAGCACATTCTGGAACATCAGAAACACTTTGACCTTAAAGACGAACTTAAAGATAAACTCAGTAAGACAAAGTCACCTGAAACAGAAACTGCACCACAGTCTACTATGGAACCAGTACGTGCAGATGATAAACGGGTCATTAATGGACTGACCGACATTAATCAGCTGGCGCCCTTTAAATACCCCTGGGCCTGGGATTTTTTTCTAAATGCCAATAAAAATCACTGGACACCGCTGGATATCAATATGTCCAAAGATGTGCATGATTATCAGCACCGGATGACCGTAGAAGAAAAACATGTGTATGAAAATGTACTGTCTTATCTGACCACTTCAGATATTCTGGCCATGCGCAATGTCGGCCTGGCGGTCATGGAGAAAATGACCGCTCCTGAACTGCAGATTTATCAGGCCCGTCAGGTGTACGAAGAAGCACTACACACCTGGACCTACCAGCACTGCATTGAATCCATCGGTCTGGAACAGGGGGAAATCTATAACCGTTACCGGGTGGTACCGGCCATTAACCAGAAAATTCAGCTGGCTAATAATAAAATTAACTCGGTATTACGAGCCGATATAGATTTAACGGATAAGGACGAGCTGGAAAATTTTGTACTGTCCTATACCTTTTTTGCCGGTATTTTTGAAGGCTGCTGGTTTTATAATGGCTTCAGCCCCATATTCGCCCTGCAGCGCCGCGGCCTGATGACCGGTACCGCCGAGCAGCTACAGTATATTATGCGCGATGAAGTCCTGCACTGTGCCTTCGGGATCCGAGTGGTGAATCAGATCATTGCTGAAAATAATGTGCAGATTGATCCCGCACAGATACAGAGCATGTGGGAAGAAGCAGAAGCGGCAGAAATTGATTATGCACATTATATTCTGCGCGATCCTATTATCGGTTATAACGCAGAGGATCATATCGAACAGTTCCGTTTTATAGCCAACCGCCGGGCCAGGCAGTTAAAACATAAGGAACCCTTCCCGGGAGCCGAAAACCGCCTGAACTGGCTGGATGAGCAGGCTAATTTACGCAAGGAGAAAAATTTTTTTGAAACTCGGGTCACAGAGTACCAGACCGGTGGTTCACTTAATTGGGACTAAATATCAGCCTGTACCCGTGTGGAGCGCTCATCCTGAGATTTATTGCTTAATATCACTGTCTTTTATGGTCATAAATTATACAATGGGAGTTAAGAGAAAATTTAGACAATAATTACAGAGTCGGCCTCTGGTCTAATCAATAATTTGATTGGGGATAAGTATCCATGGTACAAGTAAAACGAATGGTGCTGGACATTTTAAAGCCACATACACCTAATGGGCTTGAATTTTCTATGCAACTGGCTGAAGAATGTCCGGCCTGTCGATTTAACTTCAAAGTACTTGAGGTTGATGAGAAAACTGAAACCGTTGTCATTATTGTAGAGTCTGACAACATTCCTTATGATGCTGTTTCCAGTTCAATAACAAAAATGGGTGGTTCTGTTCATAGTATTGATGAAGTCGATGTTGTGGGGAGTGATTTTACAGACATTCCATTTAGCTCTGACTGACTTATATGTTTAAATATTTTCAGCTTTTATTCAGTATTTCTCACTCGGAGCTGATAGCATGTCGTTATTTTGTCGTTAACGGTTTTGATGGTGCGTTGACCATGCTGGGCTTATTAATGGGTTTTTATTTCAATAATGATTCCATTTCACTCCATATGCTTATTAACGCATGCATGGGGGCTGCAATTGCCTTATCAGCCAGCGGCATCAGCAGTGCTTATATCAGTGAGTGTGCTGAAAAAAGCAGGAACTCAGGGAACTTGAAAATGCCATGATTACAGAGTTCTGCTCATGGTCAGGCAGCACGGTTCATGCCTTTTATTATTGCGATGGTAAATGGACTGGCACCGTTAATTTTTGCTCTTATAATTATGTTGCTTCTTCTGCTGACTCAGTGGCAACCAGAAATGCTCTGCTACCCCGTTGAAACCGCTATTGCCGTGGCATTTTGTCTGATTTTCCTTTTAGGTGTGTTTATTGGGAAAATCAGTCACAGTTTCTGGTTATGGGCAGGGTTTAGAGCTATGTTAATAGCATTAACAACTACTGTCATAATCTATATTATCAGTATTAAATAAAGTCATATAGAACTAAGGTATTAATCTGAAACCGGATATTGAGAAGGCTAATTAAAAGGATCATTTGAATGAAACGTTTTAAAAAAATACTTTATGTAGCGGATACAGATTTACCCTGCTAGGAAGCTTTTTTAAAAGCAACAACATTAGCGGAAAATAATCAGGCTGAACTCACTGTAGTTTCAATCATCGATGAAATACCGGACGCTATATTTAAAGGCATTCATAATGTTTCCGAAGCAGAATTAAATACCGTTATAACAAATAACAAAATAGAATAGCTTGAACAGCTGGTTTCATCTTTTCAGAAAACACTTGAAATAAACCTTAAAATAAAAATTAAAATTCTCAACGGACGCGCTTTTCTGAGTATTATTCAGGAAGTACTCAGAAATAACATTGATCTGCTCATTAAAACTGTTGATGAGGAAAAATTCATGGATCGGTTTCTAAATAACTGTTCCAAAATGGTGTCCATATAAATGGAACTTAAGCTTTGTTTATCGATCAAAGAAATTAACCAAAAAAACCTGATCAAACAAAGCTTAAGTATGAATAATATTATAACG
>JBHNNM010000137.1:0-6747 GCA_048563625.1 Gammaproteobacteria bacterium
TGAATAATTGCCTGAATAACAACTATTTGATCATCAAATTGGCTTCATTTCAATTCCTAAAGATCATACCTATGATTAATTTTTACTAAATTTAGATAAGTGGATTTAAAAACGTATGACGCATACACATAATACCCCATCCTGTCATGTCCTGTCTCTGGATCAACTCTATAAAAAATGTGATTTAAGTGATTTAGACTTTAATACCACTGAAGATCTACTGGAACTGGGTGAAATTATTGGTCAGCAGAGAGCACTGGACGCCATTGATTTCGGCATGGGTATGGATCACAAGGGGTATAACCTGTTTATTCTGGGTTCAGAAGGTATTGGTAAAACCGCTTTAATTAAAAAACTCCTGAAAAAGCGTTATGTGCATCGTAAAAAACCCTTTGACTGGTGTTATGTCAATAATTTTGAATATCCCCAGCACCCACGTTTTTTACGCCTGCCGGTTGGTATGGCCAAACCCCTGGCCGATGCCATGGAAAAACTGGTCAAGCTGATTTCATCATTAATTACCGCAGCATTTCAAAGTGATGAATACACTGCCCAGGTACAGGCTATTGAGAATGAAATTAATGAACGTAGTGACAAATTGCTGCATGAGCTGATTGATAAGGCTCGTGAAGACAATGTGGCAGTGATCCGTACGCCCAGCGGTTACACACTTTCTGCTATTGTGGATGGTGAGATCAGCAACCTGGACAGCTTCAAACAGTTACCCGAAGAAACCCAGAAAGCCTTTAATGAAAAAATAGATAATTACCAGGAGCAATTACAGGATACCCTGGCAAAGTTTCCGCTCTGGGAGCATGAGGGCAAGGAAAAACTTGATGCCCTGGACAAGGATATCGTAACCCAGCTGGTTGACTCATCCATGGAAAACCTGTTTAAGGAGTATGAGGCTTATGAGCAGGTAAAAAATTATCTTAATGAAGTTAAAGAAGATATTATCAATCACCTGGATGAGTTTTATGAAGAAGAAACTCATGCCAAGGAGGGAGTGGAAAAGCGCAAGCATATCAGTAAGACCGCTAACTTTCACCGTTATCTGGTGAATGTTCTGGTGGATAATTCCATGTCGGACGATATGCCGATCATTTTTGAAGACAACCCGACCTATTCCAATCTCATTGGCCGTATTGAGCACCTGGCTTACTACAACCCCCGTGAAGGTGATCAAAATACCGATAATACCCTTGGTCTGGGCAATCTCTTAACGGCCTTTACCCTGATTAAACCCGGTTCTCTGCATAAGGCCAATGATGGTTACCTGCTGCTGGATGCTGAAAAGATCCTGGTAAATCCCTATGCCTGGGACGGCCTAAAACGAGCCTTAAAATCCACCATGATCACTATTGAGCCTATGGATGAACTGCATAGTTTCTCTCGTAACCTGACCCTTGAACCGGATCCTATCCCTTTAAAAGTTAAAATTGTGCTCATTGGTGATCGGCATATTTATCATTTACTGAAACAGAATGACTCAGAGTTTAATAAGCTCTTTAAAGTTCATGTGGATTTTTCTGAACAGATGCAGCGTAACCGGGAAATTACTCACAAATACGCCCGTCTGATTGCCGATATACAGAAACAGGAACAGGTTAAACCCATTGAGCGTAAAGCAGTGGAACGGATTGTAGAACACAGCTCCCGCCTGGTTGATCATGGTGCCAAAGTGTCACTGCATATGGGTGAACTCAGGGATCTGATTCTGGAGTCAGAATACTATTATCAGCAAAGACAGGAGGTGAAGGGTAATAATGAGCAAGCGCATATTATTCTGGAGGATGTTAATGCTGCTATACAGGCTCGTATCTATCGAATGGATCAGTATCGGGATGAACTGTATGAGGAAATTATTAAGGGCACCATTCTTATTGATACCGACAATCAGAAAATCGGACAGGTTAATGCCCTGTCCGTACTGCAGATTGGAGAGTTTGCCTTTGGCCAGCCGTCGCGGATCACTGCAACGGTTAGAATAGGTGATGGTCATATTGTGGATATTGAACGTGAGGTGGATCTGGGTGGAGATATTCACAGTAAGGGCGTTATGATACTGTCCTCCTACCTGGGGCATCATTATGCCAAAACCCGGATGCTGTCTATTGATGCCAACCTGACCATTGAGCAATCCTATGGTGAAGTGGATGGGGATAGTGCTTCGGTAGCCGAACTATGTGCCCTGTTATCCGCTGTATCTGAAATTCCGGTGAAACAGTCTCTGGCCTTAACCGGTTCAGTGAATCAGCTGGGAGAAGTGCAGGCCATTGGCGGTGTTAATGAAAAAATTGAGGGTTTCTTTGATATCTGTAAACAACGTGGTTTGACAGGCCGACAGGGGGTCATTATTCCAGCCAGTAATATTGTTAACCTGATGTTAAAAGAAGAAGTAATTGAAGCTGTTGCACAGGAAAAGTTTGCCATCTACGGTATCGAGCACGTGGATGATGCCCTGTGCCTGTTAATGGGTATGGACGCCGGGAAACTTGATCATAATGGTCATTATCCGCTAGGCAGTATTAATCAGAAAATTCAGCAGTGTATGGAGCAATATTCCAATATCAAGCACCAGGAACAGCACAAATACGATAATGAAGATTAGATGCATGCCCGTGCGGGCATGCTTGCCGTGTTAATGCTCAGATAAAGCCTGAAATCAGGAAAAACTGGAAAAATCAAAATCCAGAGAGGTGGTGGGTTCCTGTAAAAAGGCCCCCTGAATAAAGTGTGCACCGGACTGCCAGATCACGGATAAGGAACCCGCTTCCTCGACAAAAGGCACAATAGTCTTAATACCCATTTCATTAGCCTTGGTACAGACGGCATTGAGATTTTCAAGGCGTTCTGCATTGGTGGCAATATCCTTAACCAGTTCATTATCCAGCTTCAGGAAATCAACAATGACATGTTCCAGCAGGGTTTCGGCATTTTCATCCTGAGCAAAATATTCAAAGGATAACAGGCAGCCCAGTTGATGGATCTGTTGCGTCAGTTTTTGCATTTGACGCAGGTGGTCAGCTGCCTGATCCGCCTGAAACTGAAAGATAATGGACTTGCCCTTAACCTTGAACCTTTCCAGATTGTGTTTAATCCAGGCAATAAATTTTTCATCCGTTAAAGATGCACTGGTGAGTTTTACCACAAAGCGATAATGATGTTCTTCCTTATTGGTTTCAGCAATCAGGCGGATAGCTTCGGCAATAATCCAGCGGTCAATATGGATAGAATGTTTTGAGGCTTCAGCCAAGGGCATAAAATCCCGAGGATAAATAATATCACCCTTATCATTGCGCATACGAATATACAATTCATAATTTTCGCTGCTTTCACCCATAAGACTGACAAAGGGCTGAAACATCAGGAACAGACGTTTTTGCTTAATGGCGTTTTCTATTTCATTGGCCCAGTAACGCAGCAGTTGCTGATCATCCATTTCACTGGCATCGGGAACATAGAGCTGAACCTGGTTACCACCCTGTTCAGCGGCTTTATCACAGGCGTTCTGAGCATGGTTAAGACAGCTATGGGAACCTTTACAGCTTGAATCAATCAGGACAATACCAATACTGCAGGTGGTGATAATACTTTTGTATTTCACTTCTGCAATATGTTTATCAACGGCCAGACGAATGTCTTCAGCCAGCTGTATGATCGCCTGCTCATTATCTGTATTAACCAGGGCAGTGAAGCGAGAGGTTTCATAACGGGCCAGGGAAATATTTTTATCATCAGTCAGCTTTTTCAGCAGGCCGGCAATATCTGCAATGACATGATCACTGTTTATAACGCCCAGTTTGTTTCAAATATCGGTAAAATTATCGAGGCTGATAAGTAATAAATAAGTTTTCTGGTTGTCATTAATGGCCGCTTCAACAGTATGTTCCAGCTGATCCAGGAAGTAACGGCGGTTAAACAGTCCGGTTTCCTTGCACTGGTTATTGAGTACCTCCAGTTTTTTCTGAAGTTTCTGCTGGGCTTTTAAATCAATTTCATCATTACGGATAATAAGCTGGATGCACTCTTCACCGGCCATGCTGGCGGGCTGAAATTCCATCTGCATATGAAATTCAGTACCGTCTTCCTTAATGCCCTTTACTTTCAGGGTATTATCTTCTCCGGCAGTTCCCTTATTCTTATTACCGGGGGAAAAGCGGCGTAAAAATTCTTTTAATTTTGTACTGTCGTCAGAAGCCACCAGATCCATAATCGGCATAGCTTCAATATCATCCCGGCTTTCATAACCAAAAATTTTAAAATAGGGATCATTGGACAGAATATGCATGCCTTCATGAACATAGGCAATTGCATCCCTGGAACTGTCGATAAGTTGTTGACAGTGTTTTTCTGAATCTTCCAGTTGATGACTTAAAACCTGTTCACAACGCAGTCCCTGTAAGGCTCTGTATTCCTTCTGTAAAGTTAGGCTGATCAGTTCCCGTGGTTCTTTCGGGATGACACTGCTGACCCCCTGTTTGAGCAGAAATACGGTTTCTTCCGGTGTTTTGTCAGCAATGACAATGACTGCTGCATCACTTTGCTGTTCTTTTAAGCGTTGCAGGACAATACCAATATCCAGATCCTTGATATTGGGTGAAAACAGGATAATATCAAAAGTTTTACGGTCAATTTCCTTATCAAAAACTTTATGGCTGGATATAATGGTAGGATGAAGGGTCAGACCTTCATTGCGTAATTCACTGGTTATTTCTACGGCATCATTTTCTGATTTATTGATCAGTAAAAGCTGAATCATCGTGTCCTGTTTCACAAACTGTCCTGTCTCAAAATGCTGTTATTATAAGTCGTCCCAGATGGAATCAAATTCGCTGTCCCCATCCAGTGATAGTGTATCATTTTTTTCTTCCAGTGGTGATGCGGGTGTTTTTTTGCTGGTGCCGTAAAACTCTTCAGCCGGCTGGTATTTAAAACGGGAAAAATGCGGAGTCACTTCCAGGGTGTCCAGCAATATAACTTTGGTTTTAACACTGGTAATATTTGCATTAACCAGACGGTATTCATACAATATAACCTGATCTCCTACCTCATAGCCTAGGCCAGTTGTGATCAGGGTTTTAGGCTGGTTTAAAACCGGAATAACCGGTAATAAAATGGCTCTTGATTTAATGCCTTCCTTCATACTGCTGTATTTTGCGGTACTTATGGCAATGGCATTAGGAGTCAGCATCTGTACGCCAATCTGAACTTTGTCAGACTGGTCACACTTTATCCAGCGAATAGTGCCGATAAACCAGTAACCTTCTTTTTTGTCTTCATCGTTACTGATGGCAATAATTTCACCGACTTTGGCATTAACGGTATCTTTATGCTCCCATAACAGGCAATAACCACCAATACTCTCATTAACCATATTCCAGTATTTATGCTTTTGAGAATTATTATCCATATCAGTTTTATTTTCATTTAAAACTGTCTCGTCTTCACCCTTATTAAGCAAGCTCTTACTGGTAAATACTTCTCCCCAGATATCATTTACCTTAATAGTGGGTTCCACTGTTTTAGAGTGGAAACTGGCCTCGGAATCAGCGGGATCTTCTGTTAACTGGTAGCCGGTTTCTGCCTCATTGTTATTGAGCCATTCGGGATCAGCATAACCATTTAAAACATAGTGGACATTATTAAGCCCGATCGCGACCTTTAACCTGGATTTTGCAGGTCGGCGACTGTGTGCGCGGTTAGGTACAATCCCCCAGGACAGAGAAAGCTGCTTCAGGATATTGACATTAATTTCGGTGGTCTGGTTTTCCAGACTATTAAAATGTTCCAGTAAATGGGCGTAGTCCAGTTTGCTGGTATGCAGAGTCCAGATTTTCCTGTGGTTCTGCCCGTTATCCACGGGATTAATAAAGGTCGGATGTTTGTCACCGGATAAGCTGATAAAGAGGTTATCCCTGGTGTCATCTTCCTTATAAGGTTTAAAATCGGCTAACGGTGCCCACTCTTCCAGTTGCCGGAAAACAGAATAAATATGGTGCTGTGACATGCGATAAGGATCAGCAACGGCCACCAGTAAAATCTGCAAATAGGCATTTTTAACAGTAGTTTCACTGACCATCAGAAGTGTCGGGTCGGTTATTTTTTTTCTGTGCAGTTTTTCTTTAACGGCCAGTAAAAACAGTTTGTGTAAATCGGACCACAGTCCTTTATAAGGAGAGTGATAAAGCTGGTAGGCACTGATTAAAGACAGGCTGTGATGACGAATAATTCTTTCTATTACCTGTGCCATCAGTTTATTTCTGCCGGAACATAAAAAAAACAGTTTACAGTTGAGTAACTCTCTTAACACCAGTTTATAACCGATGACTATCTGTTCATGTAATTTACGTACCAGAATGGCAATACGCTGATGTTTTTCACTCAGAGGTAAGTCCCGGCCAAGTGTCATCTTTCTGAGATTATTGGTCAGATCGGTAACCGGCTCATGAATTTTTTCCAGAAAATACAGGCGTTTTTTAAAGGAGCTGGAATACTATTGCTATCTTTAATGGCATTGTAAATTTCTTTGGTGGAAATACGGATATTGGCCAGAGGCAGGGAATCAAACCATTGATCAACAGCAGTCGGTTTCAGATTAAAATCTGACTTACCCGGTTTTACCTGTTCAGGCAGGTGTTTGAATAATGCTTGCTGCAATTTAGGCAAGATTGCTCTCCAACAGTATCAGGCATAAAAAGATGCTAGTTAAAATATCCGATGATTTTAATGAGATTCAGATATTAG
>JBHNNM010000138.1:0-6715 GCA_048563625.1 Gammaproteobacteria bacterium
GTGGGTGAGATGTTGATACTCATATTACCTATTGCTTATAAAACTGTCAGAAGCTTTATATTTCAACAGGTTTTGTGAGTATTAGCATCTTTCTTCACTCATCAGAGCGGAGAAGAGCCGGGAATTTCTTCGGTAGACCTTTAGCAAAGCTGATTAACTGTTTAATTTCATCCGGTTTAAGAATTTCTTCAGAGCCGCTGACCGACAGTTTTAGCATACCACCTTTGGGTGCAGGCAGCATTTTATAGGGTGCTGTGGCGGTCGCCAGTATTCTCACCGAGCCGTCAAGCATATTAATTCTCAGAGATTCAGAAGACTGTCCGTCAACGGCTCCTCCGACACCTTCATTAACGGCTACAGAGAGTATATTTCTATCACCAGTATCAATATCCTCAGTCACCATTACACCTGATTTTTCATTCGGCACAGAGCGCAGCAGTAATATGGACGGATAAACATATTCGGGTTTATCCGTATGTTCCTGACGCCTGGCAAAGGCACGCTGTGTAAAGGGTGAACCCCAGACCTTTCTGATGGCGGTTAATAAATTATCAAAACCAGTCACATTGGGCATGGTCAGGTTTAAACCGGCACCGGTAAAACCGGGCAGATCTTCTACATTGGTGTCCGAGCGCACAAAAATACCCAGATCAGAGCGGCCAAATACCTGATCCAGTTTCTGCTTCAGCCTGTTTTTAAAATCATTATCCAGTTTGGTAGTTAATATAATTTGATACAGTTCGGCACGAAAAGCTTCCGATACCCGGTGCTGTTCCGCAGGATTAGTGTGCAGGGATTTTATATAACTGTACTGTTCCAGCATCCAGTCATAAATACTTTTACCGCTGTTTCTATAGGGCTTATCCAGCACCTGTTGACGGAAGATACCAAAAATAGCCATACCATCTGCTACCTTGTCCGGGTAAACATGCTTAAGTTCTCCTAGGTTTGCGGCCTTAGGGCCGACAATACGGCCGGAATCACTGGCTCTGAGCTTATCCAGACTGATGAATTGTCTGAATTTAATATCCAGTTTTTCAAGATCGGGGCGGATAGTGACACCGGAGTCTGTTTTGTTTTTATTAAAAAAGCTCTGCCATTTTTTACTGTCCGCACTGATCTGTACCAGTCCGGAGGGTGACACGGCCATAACAATCATTTGTCCATTGTGTTTTTTCAGCTCGGGGATAAGAGACTCATCCACACTAACATTGGGAATACCCAGGTTTCTGGCTAACAACTGCACATGAGACAGAGAATTACCCTCACCCGCTGTGATAATACCAGCCAGCGGCGGTAAATCCGATACAGTTTCCGGCAGCAAATAAATACCGTCTGGTTTAATGGTATCTATTTTATCCAGGGTAATATCCGTATGCAGCACTCCACGCACCAGTCCGGGATTCAGGGCATTAAAACCGACACCGATTTTTTACCGAACAATGTGTGTTTAACACCACTTAAATGATTAACATCAATGCTCAGATCATTAAGCACCTGCGGAAATAATAACAGAGGACTGCCGCGTAATTGATCCTGAATAAAGTGATACGTCAGCGGTTCTATTTCTCCCAGTTTCAGCATGGATTCATAAAACTGAAAACGCATACCCTGGGTACCCCAGCCTGGCACCCGGCCCAGATAGTTTAACTCTCTGATATAACTGCCCAGATCCACTTCAGGCTTAGTAATAGCCTGTACTGATTTTTTAATCTGCTGATAGCTTCTGTAATTGATAACACCTGTACCATAGGCCGCCTGAGCAATAATTCCCAGCAGCTCTACTCTTTCCTTACGGGTCATTTTTGCTAGCTGATTACGCAGTTCCGTGCCGCTCTTATAGTTAACGGCTTCAATTTCCATGCTTAAATCCAGTACTCTTAAACGGGCACTGCTACTGCGCACTTTATACAGCTGCTGGCGCAGATCCGCCAGTAATTTTGCAGAAACCCGAAACTGCGGCAAAGGCTGCTGACTTTTATCCAGCTTATCCGCCGCATTATTTAATAAGGTCTGTAACAAGGGCGCAGCGGAAAAAATTCCGGCATGTTTGCACAGACTGTCTGCAAGCGGAGGAGCTTTATATAATTGATCAATTTCATCCGCCAGAATATTGTATTTTTCTGCATCCTTAATATTGTGCTCTTTGATATAATCTCTGACCCGCTGGGCATCACTAGCTTCAGGGGTTCCATGGATCTTAACTCTTAATGGGGTAAATCCCTTGTCTGTTTCAGCCAGGGCAGCCGCTAATTGTCTTATTTCCTGAGCTGAAGCGGTGTCTATGCCATGAGGCAGCAGCTGCACTCCCGTGCGCAGTCCCAGGTAACGATGACCTATCCACTCTTTTTCGCCGCTCAGACGAGTTAATAATAACCTGCCGCCTTCACGTTCATCCTCTTCCTGAACTGCACCACGATAAAACTGTGCTTTTCGCCAGATCCAGCCGTTATCAATGCGCAGCAAAAATTTTTCCAGCAAAATCTGATTATATTCATCTACGAAGTTATTCTTTTTAACCACCTTCTCGACATTTATACCGGCTAAAAAATTAGCGATATAGTAGCCGTGTTTTCTCAGAGTTCTGGTTTTATCTGAGTAATTGCCATGCTGGTATCCACCTCCGTGTTTCCTGCAGGCATAAGCTTTAGGTGGTAGTACGGTACCATCCTTACAGAACCATCTGATATTTTTAAACGGCCCTCTGGGTGCCGTTTTCATCTGTTCTATCCACTGACGTATTGCTTAAGCGTCTCACTATCCGTTCTGCCAGATGCAGGTTCTGCTGCAGAAATGTTCTGTGCAAACAGGGCCCAAAGAGCAATAAAAGCAAAGTAGAAATAAGTTGCTGGTTTCATACACATCCTGTAATTAAATTTTATGTAATTTAACAATAATAACCCGTTTTATGACATAATTCTTCTTTTTTTAGAATGGATCAAAGCTTATGGATTCTTACGGGATTATTACCATTGTTATTATTGGCGCTATTGCCGGATGGCTGGCCGGGCTGATACTTAAAGGCAAAGGAATGGGCTTTTTGCTTAATGCAGTCGTCGCGATACTGGGCGCATCTGTGGGCAACTATCTGTTTGGACTGATTGGCTTTTCTGTTGGTAACGGAATTATCAGTGCCATAATAACAGCCACCACCGGGGCGGTGGTATTATTGTTTATTGTGAGTGTATTGAGGAAATCACAATAACTTAAACTGGATCTTTATTATCAATTCTGCTTACTTTCAAAATACTGGTAATAATCTTCAATAAATTTTTCAGCCTTCTGATAGCGGGTGCCGCCGCAGGAAAAGGAAGTCAGTACCTGATTGTACATAAAATCAATATAAAATACTCTCAGATACAGGCTTTCATCTATCAGGCGATATTTTTTAGCCGCCATAAAGGCCTGATTGACCAGATTGCGGTTCATTCTCAGGTTGGGCCGGTTAAAGTTTTTGTTTTTTAAGGACTGTTCCAGCGTCATCGGGGTGTTTTTATAGTATTTTGCTGCCAGTTTCAGTTCATCTACACCATTAAAGGCATAAGTGGTATAAGGTTCTTCAGGAGTTATTACCCGGATCACACCTGAACCCAGATATACCTGGATTTCAAAAATTTTATTTTCTTTAAACAGCTTCAGTACTGTGGCTATCATCTGGTCGATCTGCTGATCGGTTTCGCTTTCCTTGCGGTGAGTTTTAACGCGTTTATCAAAAAACTCCTTGTCACCGCGAAAAAAACTGCTGGTGAAATTCATTTTCTGCAGGGCCTGATCATGACTAACATCGGGATCAGAGCGAATTTTCTGATACTCCAGAAAATACTGGTAATCGGTGATTAAAGAGGAACTGGAGGAAAAATACGCCCAGATGTTACCGGAATAACTGTTGATTCGAAAAGCTTCCAGATATTCTATGTCTTTAAAACGCAGCTCCTTCATAGCCAGTAAGGATTTTTCAATATCCTCAATATTTATCCCTGAACAGATATCAAAATCAAACCGATTTTCTTCAGGCAGCCCCAGAAACTCGTCCACTACATAAGCTTTGGGACAAAAAGGGTTATTGGAATAACGCACTTCAATCAGGTTAGAGCCAAAAACAATACGCGCCTTGTCGATAATGGTATGTTCATAAAAAACAAACAGTTTATCAAACACAGCATCAAGATTTTTATCCAGTTCGGATTCCCAACGTTCTCTTAAAAACAGCCCTTCTTTCTTTTCCTGATCTTTGGCTATACTGATTTCCTTATTGGTATTCCATAATTGCTGAGCGATATTGCTGTCCACTTTCTGCTCCAAGATAATGTTCCAGATGTTATGCGGGATTAAACGGTCTGTGTTAAAATTCTACCGCTTAATTATAAACAAGTATAAGGATTTTTTGTGTCAAAACGATTACTGTTCATTATTGTACTGTCCACTGTGTTTCTAAATGCCTGTACTCATATCGGCCCACAGACTATCCCCCGCGATCGTTTTGATTAGAATACCGCCATTGCCGATTCCTAGAAAGAACAGACCTTACTGAATATCGTTAAACTGCGCTATGCCGATATGCCGCTGTTTGTCGAAGTTACCTCGATTGTCAGCGGTTATACCCTGGAAAGCTCTGTTAATATGAGCGGTATTCATTCCGGACAAACCGCCAGTGATATTTTTAGTGTCGGCGGTACCGGCAAGTTTTCTGACCGCCCGACCATTACCTACCAGCCGATTACCGGCAGTCATTTTAATAAAAGTTTTATGACCCCTATTCCGCCCCGCGCCATTTTGTTTTTAATGCAGTCCGGCTGGCCGGTGGATCTGGTTTTTCCTCTTACAACCCGCTCTATTAACGGCCTGCAGAGCCAGATCACAGCAGGTGCCAACCAGTGCAAAGGTGATGATGAATACTACCGGGTAGTCAGCCTGCTAAGAGATATCCAGAAATCCGGTGCCGTGGGTATGCGCCTGCTAAAAAACAGGGCCGGCGGTGATTCCACAGTCATTTTCTTCCATGATAAAAACATCAGCCCGGATATTGTTGCCAAACGCCAGGAAGTAAACCACCTGCTGGGCCTCAATCCTAAGGTCAACTCCGTTAAAGTCACCTACGGACCGATACCCAGAGATGATCATGAAATTGCCATGATGACCAATTCCCTGCTGCAGATAATGATCAACCTAGCCACTTATGTAGATGTACCTCAGGAACATATTCAGGAAGGACGTACTCCACCATCTCGCCCGATTCGCCATTCTGACAACAAAGACTGGAGCCTGATTAAAATAAGATACAGCAAGGAAAAACCAGAAGACAGTTTTAGTGCCATACAATATCGTGACTACTGGTACTGGATTGATGACCGGGATTTTAAATCCAAACGTACCTTTGGTTTTTTTAATGATTATCTTTTCTCTGACGGAAACCGGTGGGAAAGAAGGGCTGCCTTTAGTTACTATCCCTGCTGGATAGGTTAAAAAACAAAGAGCTAAACCCCTATGTCCCCCTTTAAAAAAGGGGGATTTAAGAGCTGAAGGTTTTTATTTTCTGGTAACGCACACCATCAGCTGTATCAATAGATTCGTATAAGACAAATTCATGTACCCTCCAGTGTATATTCGGTCTGGGCAGGTTTTGTAATACCGAGGATTTGAGTACAGCCCTGTTTGTTACTTTACGGACAAGTGTTACGTGAGGCTGATAATTTTTTTTCATGCTCCAAATCCAGTGTTAAATTAATTTTATTACTCTGAAGAATATTTGACAGCAACTGCTGATGCAGTAAAACTAATGACTCCGGTAAGGTCTGCATCCCCATCCAGAAGATATTCTGTTTAAAGGAACCAAACCGGTCAAGTACCAGTTCAAACGGTTCAAAATGTACCTTCTGAGCCTGCTGGATCACATCCTGCTGCTGATTAATACTCAGCCTGCCCAGAAACAGTAAGGTCAGGTGAAAATTAGCCGGCCTGATAAAACGACCTGAAATATCCAGCTGTTTTTGACAGGCCAGAATTTGCTCCCTAGTGGATTTATCCGGTGCAAGAGCAAAGAAAAAGCGACTCATAACATTATACTATGGCAGGTTGGGTATCAAGGAACTGTTTAATATTCGGGTTAATCTGGTCAAACGCATCTAAATAACTGTTCCGAAATGGTGTCCATATAAATGGAACTTAAGCTTTGTTTATCGATCAAAGAAATTAACCAAAAAAACCTGATCAAACAAAGCTTAAATATGAATAATATTATAACGGAACTGAGCCGTCCTGTACGCCGACGGTTAAAAAGAGTCGTACAATTTAACAAAGATGGTAACTACAGAAGACGGGCTAAAGCCATTTTACTCCTGAATGAGGGTTACAGCTGAAAACAGGTTTCCCAATTACTGAGTGCCAGCCGGACAAGCATCAGAAAATGGGTACAACGCTTTGAACAATTTGGTGAATCAGCCCTGGTTCCGGAAAACCGGGGCAGAACACCCTATAGTATCAATGAAGCCATTTGTACCCGATTGCTGGAGTTGGTTCAGAAACAACCAAAAGAATTTGGATGGTTTAACTCAAGATGGACTTCAGAATTATTAACCCGACAGGTCAATGAGGAAATTCAGACCTGTATTCATTCTTCGACTGTCCGGAGGTTATTAGCTAAACCGGGTATAAAATGGAAACGAGCCAGCCCGACACTGTGCCTTCAGGATAAGGAAAGAGCTCGCAAAATGAAGAA
>JBHNNM010000139.1:0-5104 GCA_048563625.1 Gammaproteobacteria bacterium
TGTTGGCTGGACTACACTGTGGAAAGGCTGGTATCGTCTGCAAGACTGGGTAGATGGTATGATGATGGCACAATCCATCGCCTCTGAAGCTGTCTCATGAGATATGATCAAGAGACAGTCTTTAGAAGGGGGATTGAGGGGGTTGCAAATCAAAGACTTAAACCCCCTTTATCCCCCTTCTAAAGAAGGGGGACTTAAGAGCAGAGTAATTAACTTATTCCTGAACTGTCCCCCTGAATTTTACATAACCAATGTCTTCCATAATGCCGTAGAGTGCCGGCAATACCAGCATAATCAGAACGGTAGACGTCAGCATACCGAAGATAATACTGGCGACCAACGGTACCAGAATCAGGGCCTGACTGCTGCTTTCAAATAACAGCGGGGTCATACCGGCTACGGTCGTCACAGAGGTCAGAAAGATGGCTCTGAATCGATCGGTGACGGCCTGCCGGGCGGCGTCATGAAAAACCATGCCATGCGCCACATGGATTTTTACAAATTCCACCAGTAATATAGAATCATTGACCACTACGCCCGCCAGGGAGACAAAACCAATCATACTGGGCAGGGTAAAATCCAGCCCCATAATTAAATGTCCCCAGATGGCACCAATCAGTGCCAGAGGAATATTGATCATGACTACCAGCGGTTCCCGGTAATTGCCGAACTGCAGACTGAGCAGCAAAAATACCGCAAACAGTCCCAGTCCGAATCCGGACAGGATGGAGAGTTTGGTTTCAGTGCCTTTTTCCACTTCACCCTTAAAGCTGAAATGAATATCAGGATAGCGTTTTTTAAGCTGCGGCAAAAAGTCTTTCTGCAAAGAGGCGATGATCTGGTTGGTATTGGCCACTTTTGCATTAACGTCGCCATAAATATTTATGGTGCGGTTATGGTTGATGCGTTCAATACGGGAGAATTCCCGTTCTTCCTTAATATCAGCCACACTGCTTAAAGGCAGCTCCTGGCCGGTTCTGGAAAAGACCGTTAAATTATCAAAATCTTCCAGAGCCTGATCCTTGCGGCTGTTCAGTTTAACAATAATTTCGTAAGGCTCCCGGCCATTGTAAATTTCGGAAATTTTATATTCCAGATAGGACGAACGTAACTGCCGGGCAATCAGTTCAGAATCAATACCGGCATTGAGGGCACCGGGTTTAAGCTGTATGGTGTACTGGGGTTTACCGGGACGCAGATCATCCAGCATATTATAAATACCGGGATAACCTCTGAGCCAGTTCTGTACCTCCCAGGAAGCCCGGGACAGTGTATCCAGATCGTGACCGCTCAGGCGAATATGTATAGCCCGGCCGGCAGGCCCGACCTTGGATTCCTTATACTGAATACTCAGGACATCCGGCAGGGGCGGGGTGTTTTTTTTCCACTGCTCAATCAGTTCTGCCATAAGCGTATGACGTTTCTCGGTATTGAGCAGGTCAATACTCAGACTGGCCAGATGGGTACCGTTTTCAGGCACATCGGCATGCTGGCCATAGGTGATCTGAACATTTTTTACCAGAGCTTCAGACTCTTTCTGACTGAGCTGCTCATTGGTTTTTTGCAGAGCATTTAACAGGATGGCCAGCACCTGCTCTGTTTTTTCCAGTGGTGTTCCCTGCGGCAGAAGCACCCGAGCTTCAATGTTATTGCCTTCCAGATCGGGGAAGGCCTTGAATTTGACCATGCCGGTGGCAATCAGGCCTACAGACAGAATAAACAGGGCAATAGCAAGTGCCAGTGTCAGGTAACGAAATTTTATGGCAGTGTGTGCCGCCTGTCCCGCTTTCTGTCTGAGTTTTGCAAAACCGGCCTCAAACATTTCACGCCATGCCGGTGCTCTGTTCTGTTTCTGGTGTTCTAGGGACTGTTTTAAATGATGCGGCAGAACCAGAAAGGCTTCAATCAGGCTGATGGTTAAAATGGATAATAATACTACCGGCAGTACCCCCAGTATCTGTCCCAGATCGCCTTTCATCATCAGCAGGCTGCCGAATAAAAAGGTAGAGGTCAGGTAGGAGGAAAAAACCCCGCGAAAAACCTTTCGGGTACCATCAATGGCGGCATCCAGCGGGGACTTGCCTTTACGGTATTCATGATCAATATTTTCCGACAGGACAATGGCATCATCCATTAAAATACCAATGGCCATTAACAGCGCTACCATGGAGAGCATATTAATACTGATCCCGAAGGCTGACATAATGGCTAAACCACCGAGAAAAGACACCGGCAGACCCATGGCAATCCAGAAAGTATAACGCCAGGAAAAAAACAGCAGCAGCATCAGGGTTGCCAGGATCAGACCTTGCCAGCCGTTTTTAAGCAGTAAACGCAACCGGTCACGCACCGAAGTGGAGTTGTCATTAACAATGGTCAGGCGGGTTGTGGCCGGCAGGCGCTGATTTTCCTGCTGTACGAAAGTGGCCAGGGCATCGGCCACTTTCAGGGTATCATCTATGGTGTTTTTGTTGATTTTCAGCAGCGCTGCAGGTTTACCATTCAGTTCAATTCGTTCTTCCGGTTTTTCAAAGGTGTCCCGGATTTCAGCCAGATCGCCCAGCCTGATTTCACCGCCTTCCGGGGTATTGATAATCACCAGATCAGCCAGTTCTGCCGGGGTTTTTCTGGCATTATCAAACTGCAGTTGATAGGTGGTTTCTTCGGCTTCCAGTACCCCAACAGGCAATTCCAGAGCCTGAGTCTGGATCAGCCGGGCAATGTCATTGATACTTAACTGATATTTTTTCAGGATCTCAGGATGTATCAGCACCTGGTACTGATGCGTGGAAAAACCGGCCACTTCTACAATGGGGATTTCCGGCATGGCAATAAGCTGTTCCCGGTAATATTCAGCCAGAGCCTTTAATTCGCTGCGTGTGAGCTTGTCGGAAGTAATGGCGATATTGGCGACCGGGTTAACCCGTCGCAGTTGCTTAATGGCCGGATCTTCAATGTTATCAGGAAAGTTCTGAATGCCATCAATGGCGGTACGGATATCATCGGTAAATTCACCAATATCACCCTGTTCCTGCATTTCCAGAGTAAACACAGCCAGGTCGTCACGGGCATCACAGATCTGTTCTTTTAAAAAACTGATCCCGTCGGTGGCATCCTCAATGGGTTTACAGATCCCGTCTTCTACATCAACAGGACTGGCCCCGGGGTAAACCACATTGATCTGTACCTTGCTGGGTTTTAACTGAGGAAAAGATTCCTTGTTTAAACCTTTAAGGGAATAGAGTCCCAGAGCAATAATGGCGATCATGAGAATATTACTCAGGGTTGGATGGCGGGCAAAATAGCTTATCATTGTTGTTTACCCAGAGCTTCGGTTGCCAGCCATTGCTGATATTCCCTGGCGATAACCGGTTTCAGCGGCAAATCTTCAAATACCGGCAAAATATCGGTAATAATAATTTTCTGTCCCGGTTTAAGCTGATCATTTTCTTTAATAACAACCAGTGGGCCAAGGTGATGAGTGATGCTTACGGGTTGAATTTTCAGTTTGTTATCTACACTGGCCATATAAACACGTCCCTGATGAACGGCTTTTCTGGGGATCACCAGACGCTTTCTGACCGGAGTGTAAAACCTGACAGCAGCAAACATGCCTTTTAACAGGGGAGGCCGCTTACCGGGAATGATATTGTCGTAAGGCTTTTTAACCGAGACCACCAGACCAATGGTGTCTCGCTCAGGATCAATGGATTCACCGATACGCAGAATATCGGCCGGCCATTGACTGAACTGTTCATCATATCCCACCAGAGTAACAATGGCCTGCAGGTTCATTTTGGCCAGTTCAGCCTGCAGTACCTCGGAACTTTTCATACTGATGGTTTTTTCTCTTAATCCCCGCACCAGGGAGTAAAACTGCCTGACCGGAAGCTGGGCATTAATTTCCACCGCATCAGTACCCAGAGCCTCAAACAGCACATTGCCGGTACTGATGTATTCGCCTTTTTCAACGGAAACTGTGCCAATGCGGGCATCAAAGGGCAGTTTTATTTCAGTACGTCCCAAGGTGTCCCGGCTCTGATCCAGTTGTGCCTGGGACTGTCTGATCTGGCTGAGCAGGGCATTTTTTCGGCTGCTGTAACCGGCCGCCTTACCCTGCAGATCCTCTAGCTCCTGACGAAGCTGTAATACGGTCTGTTCCTCATCATCTAATGAGGAGCGGGAAATCAGGTTCTGTTTAGCCAGACGTTTTAAACGGGCCAGTTCTTTTTGCCCGATCTGCAGTTTTTTTTCGGCAATTTGCAGGGAACGCAGGGTACTTTTTTCCTCAACTTCCAGCTGTTTAAGTGAATATTGACTGCTGCTCAAAACCGCTTCGCTCTGATCCCTGGAAAATTCAAAAGTGGTTGGTTCAATGCGCAGTACTACCGTGCCTTTGGGCAGGCTGGCGCCTTTTTTTAAGCGCGGATGGATGTATATGATTTTTCCGCTGACTTCGGCTTTAGATCTGAGTGTAACAGCTGGCTCAACATAACCGTAAGCTGTGGCACGGTTTCGAAAAGGCATTTTCTGTAATTCGATAACTTCTACGGTACGTTGGGGAAATGAGAGCGCCTGGTGGCTTATCTCCGGCCTGGTTTTAACTTTAAAAACCACCAGTGCGATTGCTGCCGCAATAATAAGGGGAAGAATATAGGCTTTTTTAAACGGGTTTTGCATGGTTGTTCCGGTGGATTTTAGATATTAATAAATATGTCATTATTCCTGGGAGCACAGGTTGTTTCATCATAGCAAAATATAAGCCATGAAGTTACAGAAAATACTTTAACAATTGTTTCAGTGTGTTTCATTTTACAGAAACTTTTATTTGACGGATAAATAGTGACCGATTTCTACTTGTCAGCATAAAAGGGCGATTTATAAAGCTAAATAGTTGATTATTTAGCAAAACTTGACTATTTGTTAATTCAATATGCCAAATTTTCAGCCCAGGACATAAATGAAAATCCGCTGCCCTCAATGTCAGACACAATACTCTAATATCCCGGAACGTTTCCGTAACCGTAAGGTGGTCTGTAAAAAGTGTCAGTTCCGTTTTAAGGCGAATGATCAGCAGGCTATAGAAATGCCTCAGGAAACCCGT
>JBHNNM010000139.1:5204-6711 GCA_048563625.1 Gammaproteobacteria bacterium
GGAAAGCATTTCACAGACGTTTTCCGCTGTAGCTAAAGCCATTGGTTTTGGCAGTGAATATCTGCTGCAGCATGTCCGTAATAAGCCGAACAGTGAATCAGACTGGCAGCCCGGTGATGTCATTA
This sequence comes from Gammaproteobacteria bacterium, assembly GCA_048563625.1. GTDB lineage: Bacteria > Pseudomonadota > Gammaproteobacteria > GRL18 > GRL18 > JANELJ01. Next base: position 5,330 of record JBHNNM010000139.1, read on the forward strand.
TGGATATGTACCAGGTTAAAGCACTGCTGGGGGTAGGCCAGTTTGGTAAGGTCTACCAGGTCAGGCACCAGCACTGGGCACTGGATCTGGCCCTGAAAACACCTAAATCCAAAGCACTTTCCGTGGGTGCAGAAAATATTATTAAGGAAGCTGAAACCTGGGTAAATCTGCCCTTACACCCAAATATTGTTAATTGTTATTATGTCCGGACAATTAACGGTGTTCCGCAGATTTTCAGTGAATATGTCGATGGCGGGGATTTAAAACAACAGATCACTAGCCGGATGCTGTATCAGGGGGATCAAAAGCAGATTTTAAACCGTATCCTGGATATTTCCATTCAGTTTGCCTGGGGGTTATATTTTGCGCATAAGCAGGATCTGCTCCATCAAGATATTAAACCGGCTAATGTGATGCTCAGTGCTGGCGGCGTAGTAAAAATTACTGATTTCGGCCTGGCCAGGTTGACTAATGCATTGCAGAATATTGAACAGGCTGATAATGATATGAGCAGTGTAGGCATGACACCTGCTTATGCATACCCGGAACAACTGGACGGTAAACCACTGACTCACCGTACAGATATCTGGAGCTGGGCGGTCTGTGTTCTGGAAATGCTGCTGGGTTACTGCTCATGGGAAGCGGGTGCGGTGGCACCGGGTGTTCTGGAAGCTTACCTGGAACAGTCGCTGGATGCAGAGCCGGCCGTTGAAAATATACCGGTTGAACTGGAACAGATAATCTCTCAGTGTTTTGAGGAAGAGGAAAGTTTACGTCCTGAAAACATGCTGGTACTGGCACAGGAACTTGTTTCTGTTTACCGGCATCTGAATGGCCAAGCTTATACCCATGTGCCACCGCAGCTGGGTAGTGAAACCGCTCCATCTTATAATAACCAGGCAATATCTCTGGTGGATCTGGGCCGTTGTTCAGAGGCTCTGAAATTATGGCAGAAAGCTCTAGCCATTGAACCACAGCATTTTGAAAGTATTTATAACCTGTCCCTCATACAATGGCAGGAACAGGGGGTGGAAGAAGTACTTCTGTTTGAAAAGTTATCAGCTCTGCTGAATAAAGACAGCCATGATAAATCCCAATACAAAGCTCTGGCCCGGCTTTATTTACAGTTTTCTCAATATGATAAGGCCATTAATCAGCTTATTAACCCGGTTAAAAGAAAAAGCCATTAGCTCGGAAAAGGCCCTTATCCAGCAAAAATCCGTTAGCCAGAAAAATGCCGTTAGCCAAACATCCAGAGTTAAATTTTCCAGTCTGCCGGATAATCCGGATAATCATTATAGTCCTGAATTTGGTCTAAATAGCTGATCCTAAAAGGTGTCCACCCCTATAACCTTTTCTGTTGAATTTCAGAACCAGGAAAG
>JBHNNM010000140.1:0-6705 GCA_048563625.1 Gammaproteobacteria bacterium
CTCTGAAACTGTATTAAAGCTGTCTTAATTACAATAACAATAAAATAAAATCAGGCTGGAGTAACCTCATATGTTTTTTAATCGTAAAACATTTCCAACACTCACCATTCTATTAGGTTTTTTTATACTGTTTTACAGTTTTGCACTGCATGCAGCTGAGAAAAAGACCTTTAAACCTTTTGTTCTGGCCAAAATAGAAGCGGGTATTCCTATGGACAAGGTTAAAGAAAAGGTTAAAAAGCAGATTACAGAGTCACCTTTTACCTTGATAGCAGAATATTCACCTTATGACGGCGCCTATATTTTTATTATTACCAGTGATGAACTGAAATCTCTGGCAGCCGAGCTGAATACGGCGGTTTTGCTGCACCTCAGCGTGTCAGCCTGACACAGGTAGGCAAACAGATACAGATTGCCTACACCAACCCCGTTTTTATGCAATATGCTTATCGTATGAAAGAGGTAGATTTACAGCCCATTCTGGATCAGATGACCCAGGCTTTCGGCTTTGAACAGTTTTTTGGTGGTGAAGGCTTAACGGCTCGTAAGCTAAAACGCTATAAATACAGTTTTGGTCTGGAGGATTTTGATTCCTTTTACGAACTGCCTGAATATAAAAGTCATGTTGAGGCTATTACAGCCTTGATTGAAGGCTTTAGAGATAAAAGCAATGGTATTTCCAGAGTCTACCAGATCAAGATCCCCGGTAAGGAGCAGGTGGTATTCGGCGTTTCCATGAATGCTGAAGATGCCAATGATGAAGAACTCAATGTTCGCAAAACCATGGATATTATTGATTATCTGCCGTTGAAAAGAACCGCCTACCTGCCTTATGAAATCATGGTGGACGGTGATAAAATCCTGGCCATGCACGCCCGTTTCCGCATTGCCGTCTATTTTAATGACCTGAAAATGTTTGGAAAACACGGTTTCGGTAAACTGCTTTCCACACCTTCAGCCTATGAAAAAGCCTTTCTGGCAGTTTCCGGTGCCAAACAGATTGAGGAAGATAACGATAACGGAACTGACGGTTTTATTAACTGATTTCCCCCTCATCCTGACCTTCTCCCAATGGGAGAAGGTACCAAGGGATTTCAGAGCCTATTTAAATTCCTTTTCCATAATTTCCTGCAGTACCCCCCAGTCATTATTACAGCTCAATAGCTTGTTTCCTTCAATATTTCTATAGCGTTTATAATAATTAACCAGACCATTGGTTGATGAATCGTACTTGGCGACAGGCTGTTCATCCAACAGGTCATACAGAATCTCTTTGGCCAGCTGCTTGCCTAACTGCACGCCCCACTGGTCAAAGGAGTTAATACGCCAGATTACACCCTGCACAAAGACCTTATGTTCATATAATACAATTAAGGCACCCAGGGTAAAAGGATTGAGCTCCTTGAACATAATAGAATTAGTAGAGCGGTTGCCTTCAAATACCCGATGAGGCAACAGAGCCTTAATTTCTTCCTCAGGTAAGCCTTCCTGTTCCATTTCCATACGCACTTCTGCTTCCGTTTTACCTATCATTAAAGCTCTGGTCTGGGCAAAAAAATTGGACATCAGTACCGGATGATGGCCGCAGGCCGGATTGTACGAATCCAGCGCAATAATAAAATCACAGGGAATGGGCTGGGTACCCTGATGCAGCAACTGGTAAAAGGCGTGCTGGCCGTTAATACCCTGATCGCCCCAGACAATGGGTCCGGTGTTGTAATCCACACTTTCACCGTCACGATTAATATGCTTGCCGTTACTTTCCATATCCAGCTGTTGAAGATAATCAGGAAACAGATTGAGATAGTGGTCATAAGCCAGAAAAGCCTGGGAATAAACACCCAGAAAGTTATTATGCAGAATACCCATCAGCCCCATAATAACCGGCATATTTTCTTCCAGAGGCGCCGTTCTAAAGTGTACATCCATTTTATGACCACCTTCCAGCAGCTCTCTGAAATGCCCCATTCCCACTGCAATACAGATAGACAGACCAATGGCTGACCAGAGCGAATAACGCCCACCGACCCATTCCCAGAATTCAAAAATATTGTGCAGATCAATTCCAAAACGTTCAACCGCTTCCAGATTAGTAGATACGGCGACAAAATGTTTTTTTATAAATTCCCTGTTCTTTACCCTGGATACAAACCAGCCTCTGGCCGTAACGGCATTAAACATGGTTTCTGGTGTGGTAAAACTTTTAGAAGATATAATAAACAGAGTGGATTCAGGACTTAACTCTTTCAGAGTTTCTGCCATCTGACTGCCGTCCAGATTAGAAACAAAATGCAGCTTTATTTTACGGCTGGCAAAGGGTTTTAAAGCATTGACCACCATTTTCGGCCCCAGATCAGATCCCCCGATACCAATATTTACCACATCAGTAATAGGCTTACCGCTATAACCAAGCCATTGACCGTGACGCACTTTATCCGCAAAAACTTTCATTTTAGCCAGAACCGCTTTAATATCCGGTTTAACATTTTTATGGCTGCTCAATACTGGTTCATCGGACAGGTCACGCAAGGCGGTATGCAATACTGAACGATGCTCGGTAAAATTTATCGACTCTCCGGTAAACATGGCCTCACGATGCTCCTCCACCCATTCCTGGCGAGCCAGAGCAAACAACAGAGCCATAGTTTCTTCCGTCATCAGATTTTTTGAATAGTCCAGAAATATCGGTCCGGCCTGCAGACTGAAATCTTCAAAGCGCTCGGCATTGGTGGCAAATAAATCACGCATATGTAATTTTTTTAATTGTGGAGTGTGTTTTTCCAGAGCCTGCCAGGCAGGAGATTCAGTCAGTTGTGACATTACTTGTCCTTTAAGGTGGTTAATAACTTTCCAGGGCAGCTTACCCTTTTAAGCTGAATAAATCAGTTGAAACGTAGTGAGAATGATTTATTTAGGTTTAATTAAAATATATAGTATAATAGCGCCGAAATTAAGAGAACAGATAACTCATATAAAACTCATATAAAAAGTCAGAGAATATAACATCCAGACTGCACATTCCTGCTAACTAACCCAGCATTTTCATATCAATCCGACAAAAAATCATTCATGTCTAATATTATACACGGCGATAAAGAACTTCGTTCAAAAGTAAAACTCATTGGTTCAGTTCTGGGCAATATACTGAAAAACCATACCAGGGAAACTGTTTTTGATGTAGTAGAGGAGCTGAGAACCGGCCATATTGAACTGCGTAAGAAGCATGATGAAAATCTGCGCCTGCAGTTAATTAAACTGATTGAACAACTGGATTCACAAACACTGGAGCAGGTTATCCGTGCCTTCAGTACCTATTTTAACCTGGTCAGTGTCGTAGAAGAAACACACCAGCATAAAGAACGTCGCCGCCTCGCCAATAATGAAGACGTACTCTGGGAAGGTTCGTTTAACCGCACCTTAAAAGAATTTGAGGCTGAAGATATTTCAGCAGAACAGCTGCAGGAACTGCTCAACAGCCTGTCCTTTATGCCGGTATTTACTGCCCATCCCACGGAAGCCAAGCGCCGGACTATTCTGGAATGCCTTCGGCGTATTTTTATTGTTATCAAGCAGCTTGATGATCCCCGGCTGGGCACCTATCAGAAAAACACTCTGCTGCAGGAGCTGAGCACCGAAATCCAGATCCTCTGGAAAACCGACGAGGTACGTTCCGAAAAACCCCAGGTTATTGATGAGGTTAAAAACGGGCTGTATTATTTCCGCGAATCCCTGTTTGATGCCATTCCTGTGATTTATCAATACCTGGAACGAGCCATTGAACGGGTTTATCCGCAACAGGCAGAACAGTTTAAAATACCGGCCTTTTTACATTTTGGCTCCTGGATTGGCAGCGACCGGGACGGCAATCCTTTTGTTACTCCCAGAGTCACTGAAATGGCTGCCCGTTATCAAAGCCGGGAAGTGCTTAAACGTTATATCAGCGATGTTAACAAACTGTCCCACCAGCTGACCCATTCTATTGCCTTCTGCACCCCCAGTGCTGAATTTATGGCCTCCCTGGAAGCTGATAACAAAACCTATAAACATCTGTTTGAAGAACGTCCGAACCTGTTTGCTACCGAACCTTACCGCCGTAAACTGTTTATTATCCGTAATAAACTGCATTACCGCATGGAGCAGGTGCAAGCCCGGATCCGGGGCACCCGGCCCAGCACCAATTACAGCGGCTATAAAAATGAAGATGAATTCTGCCGGGATCTGCAGTTAATCCAGGATTCACTCTGCTCCCATAATGACTCTGAAGTGGCCTTCGGCCCGTTGAAAAACCTGTTACGGCTGACCGAAACCTTTGGCTTTTTTCTTGAACACCTGGATATCCGCCAGGAATCTACTCTGCATACCGAAGCGGTCAATGAAATTCTGGACTGTCTGGGTCTGGAGTCCAACTACAACCAGCTGGATGAAGCACAGAGAATGACTTTACTGGCCAGACTCATTGACCAGGACGATCTGCCGGCGCTGAAACACGGTGAGCTGTCGGAATCCAGCCTGAACATTGTACAGGTGTTTGACGTAGTACTGCGTCTGCGCAGAGAAATCAGTCCACGGCTGTTTAACCAGTATGTTATCTCCATGACCCACAACCGGCAGCCATGTTATGGAAGTCATGTTCCTTTCCCGCCTGAGCGGTCTGCTGGGTAAGGACAGCAAAGGCCAGCCCTATTGCTATCTGACTGTCTCACCACTATTTGAAACCGTAGAAGATCTGGAGCATATCGAACCGGTGATGTCCTCCCTGTTTAATAATAAAATCTACAATAAGTATCTTAAGGCTGCAGGCAATTTACAGGAAGTCATGCTGGGTTATTCCGATTCCTGTAAGGACGGCGGCATCCTTGCCTCCAGCTGGAATCTGTACGGAGCCCAGCGGCGTATTACTGAACTTGCCAGAGAAAAAGGGATTGATATCCGTCTGTTCCACGGACGCGGCGGCACCATTGGACGCGGCGGAGGCCCAGCCTTTCGGCTCTGTACACGGCCAGATCAAATTCACCGAACAAGGTGAGGTACTGTCCAATAAATACAGTAATAGCGAAACCGCAGTCTATGAACGGGTTATGGGGATCAGCGGCCTGATGAAGTCTAGCAGCTGCCTGATTAAGGCAGAGCGGGACGATAATCCCGATTACCTTAATACCATGTCCTACCTGGCCAGAGGGGAACAGACCTATCGTCACCTGACTGACGAAACACCGGGCTTCCTGGACTATTTTTATGAAGCTACACCAGTCACTGAGATCGGCCTGATGAATATCGGTTCCCGTCCTTCACACCGCAAAACAGGGGATCGTTCCAAATCCTCAGTACGGGCGGCTGGGTTTTTGGCTGGGCACAATCCCGTCATACGCTGCCGGCCTAGTATGGTATCGGCAGTGCCCTGAGTCAGTTTATGAGTGAAAATCCGGATAATCTGCAACGCCTCAAGGACATGTACCGGGACTGGCCTTATTTCAATTCCCTACTGGATAATACCCAGATGGCCCTGTACAAGGCAGATATGGATATTGCCAGGGAATACGCTGAACTGTGTAAGGATGAGCAGACCCGCAACAGGGTTTATAATATGATCCGCAATGAATATAATCTGACGGTTAAGGCAATTTTTAAAGTAGCCGAAATCAGTGAACTGCTTGAACACAATCCGACCCTGGGGCTTTCTCTGGGACGCCGCAAGGCCTACCTGGATACCCTGGTTCATGTTCAGCTCACCTTACTGAAGCGTTATAGAAATGAGAACCTGGCCACTGAAGAGCAGGAGATCTGGCTTAGTCCGCTGCAGCGTTCTATTAATGCTATTGCGGGTGGGATGCGTAATACGGGATAAGAGCGTTAAGCGTTGAGAAATTCTAAACTATTTTACATAATTTAGAACACCGTAGAGTGACTGGCCGCAGGTACTGTATTTACGGGGTTTTGAAAACATGGATGTTTTCACAAAGCGATACACGGATGTACTCGAGCGCCCCCGGAAATACAGTACCTGTGGGCAGTCACGGTCAGATACGCTGAAGACTAACGAGAATAATAAGACAATAGGTTATAAAAATATATGTTAATTGTTATTTCGCCGGCTAAGAAGCTGGATTTTGAGAGTTTGCCGCAGACGGATGAATATACGATGCCTGACTGTCTTGAGGAAGCCGGTGAGCTGATTGAGACTTTAAAGCCTTATTCTCCCAAAGAGCTGGAAAAACTGATGCATCTGAGTAAGAACCTGGCTCAGTTAAACTATGATCGTTATCATGACTGGCACCTGTCGTTTACCCCGCGAAATGCCAAGCAGGCCTTACTGACCTTTAAAGGGGATGTATATGCCGGTATGAATGTGGAAAGTTTCTCGGAAGATGATCTAATATTTACTCAGGATCATCTGCGGATCCTGTCAGGCCTTTATGGCCTGCTCAGACCGCTGGATTTAATGCAGCCTTATCGCCTTGAAATGGGTACCCGTCTGGAAAATCCCCGGGGTAAAAACCTGTACGAATTCTGGGATAGCAGGATCACTGAACTGCTTAACAAACAACTGGCAAATATTAACTCAGACACCCTGATAAATCTTGCCTCCAATGAATACTATAAAGCCGTTAAAGCTAAAGAGATTCAGGGCAATATTATCACTCCAATGTTTAAGGAGAAAAAGGATGATACCTATAAAGTCATTGGGATCTACGCCAAAAAAGCCCG
>JBHNNM010000141.1:0-6558 GCA_048563625.1 Gammaproteobacteria bacterium
TGGGTGAGATGTTGATACTCATATTACCTATTGCTTATAAAACTGTCAGAAGCTTTATATTTCAACAGGTTTTGTGAGTATTAGCATCTTTCTTCACTCATCAGAGCGGAGAAGAGCCCCCTTCTAAAGAAGGGGGAAGTTAAAATCTTAATAAACGGATGGAAACCAGTTAATATATAGTTACCACAGGGAATTATATTTTAATTGTCTGGAAGCGCCTTAACTCATATCAAGGATTTTGTTCTGATTGGCGAGAATTTGATGGGAATTACCACGAAAAATAACCCGTTCCTGTTTCTTTTCCAGCTGATATTCATACATGGAATCATAGTACCAGGTTAATAAAGCCTCTATCCAGAGTTTGTGCTGGGCAACTGAACCGCTGGATTGCTGCTCATTCAGTGCCGCTGACATCAGTTTACTGATGGACTGATAGCGTTCTCCACCAAGGCGTTTTTTAACTCGTTCCAGACTATTGAGCAGATAATCGGAAAACATCTCAAAAGCCAGTTTCGAAAATTCCTGCACATCCTCCTCTACCGGGTTATCGGCCAGATAGCGCTCATAACAAGCATAGAGATCGATTACATAATCCTTGAGAATAACATTAATGCGATAGTCCAGATCTTCCTCAAGCATAACCAGCGGAGCTTCAGTCATTTTATCCCGCAACGACTGAGGCAGGCATAAACTGCCTATCATCCGGCCTTCATCCTCCAGCCAGAATCTATGTGCTCCGCCTGCCCGCAAGCGCATCAGTAAAATAGCCAGATTATTTTCAAAGTTGATCTGGCTGGGCTGACCGTCGGGGAAACGCCCAAAACTCGATCCGCGGTGATTGGCCAGACCTTCCAGATCAATGCTGTGACTCAGTTCTTTTAATAACCAGGTTTTACCGGTACCGGTTTTGCCTCCCAGAATAACAAAATTAGACTGTTCTATACCCTGCTCAAGTTCATCAATTAATACCCGACGCATGCCTTTATAGCCACCGTTAACCAGGGGCAGCTCTATACCCTGCTCCTTCAGCCACTGCTGGGCGGTTCTGGAACGCAAACCGCCCCGAAAACAGTACAGGTAGCCATCAGGATGCTGCTCTGCAAAACGCTTCCACCGGGCAATCCGCTGTGCTTTTATCTCACCGCTGACTAGCTTATTACCCAGTTTTATGGCCGCATCCTGACCAGCCTGTTTGTAACGAATACCCACTTCGTGGCGCTCCTGATCATCCATCAGAGGTTGGTTAACGGCATTGGGAAAAGTGCCCTGCTCAAATTCGATCGGAGCCCGGACATCCATTAGCGGAATGTTTTTTAGAAACAGGGAGCGTATTAGTTCTCTGTCTATTGCATTGGCCATAAATTTAACTCGTCAGTGTTACCGAGGTAACAGTTTCTTGCGGGATATGTTCTGAGTCAGGTTCAGCATCTGTTACCGCTCCGATTATCTGAGCCTGATAATAACCTGCTTTATGTAACTGCCGCAAACAATCATCTGCTTTTTCAGCATCAACACCAGCCAGCAGTCCGCCGGCCGTCTGCGGATCAAACAGCAGTGGATAAGCCTGATGTTCAGTAAAGGCCTGCAGGTTTTTTATAGCATGTCTAGGACGTAGGTTTTCATCCTGCAGGGAACTGAAAATACCTTCTGCTAACATAACATAACTGCCTTCCAGTACCGGTAGGAAGGATAAATCAATACGGGCAGATACCTTCGAACTGTTCAGCATTTCTATTAAATGCCCCAGCAGGCCGAATCCGGTAATATCGGTACAGCCTTTTACCTGAAAGTGCTTAAATATCTGGGCCGCCTGTCGACTGGAACACAGCATGGTATCAATTGCCTCCTCAATCCAGCGGCCTTTGGCCTTCATTCTCATATTGGCCGCCAGTAAAACACCGGTACCCAGAGGTTTAGTCAGAATAAGTTTTTGCCCGACTTTAAGGCCAGCCTTGGTCATAATTTCCGCCGTTCTGGCAAAACCGTTGACACTCATGCCAAAGGCCATTTCAGACCCTTCTCCGGTATGTCCACCAAGCAGCTGCATCTGGTGTTCACTGACCGCTTCAAGCGCCCCGGACATTAACTGAAACAGTTCTTCTTCTATAATATGTTCCAGTGCATAAGGTAAAGTGACCAGAGCCAGAGCCGAATGAGGTGTCGCTCCCATGGCGTATAAATCACCCAGGGCATGATTGGTCGCAATTTTGCCCAGAATAAAAGGGTCATCAATAAAAGCACGAAAATAATCCAAGGACTGTACCAGAACCTGTCCGTCCGGTACCTCAATAACCGCAGCATCATCAGGCTGCTGCATACCGACAATAATGCCCTGGGTATTACTGTCCGGCTGCTGCAAACGTTCCAGCACTCTGCTCAACACCGTACTGCCAACCTTGGCACCACAGCCGCCGCAGCGCATGGGAATTTCCTTTATTTTTTCCAGTGCTTTACCAGAGAGCATATTACTATTGATATCCGCTACCGAAGTTTGCTCCATGGACGGAAACTCTTTAAATAGCTTCATAAAACGGACATCAATCCAGTCCTTGTACTGCCATACCCAATGCCCCTGAAAGGCAAACGGTCCACGCGACGCCACCGCAGTTCTGTCAGCACAGTTAAGCAGGCTTAAAAAGTGTTTCTGCGGTTTATAAGTGGTTAATGTTTCACCCTGCGCAAACTGCCGCAAATTACGAAACAATGGCGGTCCCTGACGTACGGCATAGACACCGGATTTGGGTCGGGGATGGTTAACCATGGAGGCAATATCTCCGGCTGCAAAAATATTGCTGTGGGATACCGATTGCAGGTAGTCATTAACCTGAATAAAGCCCTTATTGTCCACTGCCAGCCCTGACTGTTCAGGCCAGTCAGGCGGACTGGCACTGGTACACCAGATCACTGCATCCGTGGTAATTACTGAGTTGTTTTTACAGCCCATAAGTCGTTTGTTTGCAGATGTATCCAGTTCTATATTATTAATAAAAGTATCAGTTAACAGATTAATTTGACGCTGCTTAAACAGTTTTTTAATGCGTCGTTGAACAGTTTGATTATGTGAGGGTAAAATGGTTGGATCAGCGGTAATTAATGTGTATTTTAGTTTTTTGCCATTAACAGAACTCCCTTTCTGAGCCAGTTCCCTTGTCAGACGATACTGTACCGCCATAATCAGTTCAACGCCGCTGGCACCGCCGCCAACCACGCAGATATGTTCAAATTCATTATTATTTAAAGCCTGATCGATTATGCTGTCCAGCTGGGTTATAAAGGCTTTAACCGGTTTTGCGGGAATAGCATATTCCTGTACACCGGGAATATTAAAATCATCAGGAGTAGAACCAATATTAATGGACAGAAGATCATATTTTACCGGGGGACGACGATCGGAATAAACCAGCCGCTTCTGCGGGTCAATACGGCTCACAGCCGTATGGTATAGACGGGCATGGGCAAACTCAGCCAGAGGCCTTAAATCCAGATGCACATCATCAAAGCTGTATTGTCCGACAATAAAGCCCGGCAGCATACCCGAATACGGGGTATGTATATCACTGGCCAGCAGAGTAATTCTTAGCCCCGGCAGCGGATTCATGGCAAACATTCTTAATAGTCCGACATGACTATGTCCGCCGCCAATAAGCACAAGTTCTTTAACAGCAATATCTGGCTGGCTATTCAAACATCTGATCCGGTTTTGAAATATTAAAAAGGAATGATTTACTGATATTGATTTTAACAATAGTGAGTATGTTTTTCCAGGCAGCTGTTATTAGCAGCCTGTTTTATAACAGGCATAAAAAAAGCCCATTTAAAAAATGGGCTTTCAGGCTTTAAACCTGTATCGCTAAAATATCAGAAACGAATCATGCAGTGCATTTCTAGTAGCATCCTGCTAAATAGTTGCGCCTTATTTTTATCGCTGAACCGTTTCTTTTAAAGCATTTTATCAATTCAGGTTTTCGCTCCCCCGTTCCCCTTAGTAGGATTTATTTTGTGCTTTATATAAAAACACATCCAACCACAGAAGAAAAGAAGGGAAAACCCTAATATTTCATAAAAACACAATTAACTTGCTGTATTTTAAAGATTAACTCTTATACAAAAACCATAAATTATTTGAAATACAGCATCATTATTACTATATAAGATTTAGCTAATATGTTTTTTTAGTCGGAAAAACTGGTTTTTTAATAATTTAGAGCTTAATTACAACTTTGACTTACAGATATCGAATAATACAAGCTACCAGCTCCTGTTCTATACGGTTCCAGTCATGATAGTCCGGTTCAATCAGCTCTACACGACTGTCTGAGGTATAAGTGGATTCTTCCCTGCTGATTTGATCATCCATACGATTAATGACAATCCAGCCCGATTCAGTGCGAAAGATCCCTTTAACACGAGTAAAATCCGGATTATTGCCCCATTTCATCAGGCATTTTTCATCAAACAGGATATTAGCTTTGAATATCCATCCGCAACCATAGTAATCCTGACCGTTATTTTCAAAGCGACGCCAGTCGCAAGCCATTTCCTCTAAATCGTCAGAAACCTCGCATTGTCCGGCATTATCCTGATGATTGTGTGCATGTGTGTGTTCATGACCTGGTTCATCCTGTTTATGCCCGGCTCCTTGCGGATGAGCATTAGGATAAACAGCTTCACGTTGTGGATTACGTGGAATATCCAGCAGCTCGGAAGCGAAAACACCCTGTTCTATACATTCAACATGGGCCTTGGGCAAACTGAATTGCTGAGCAAAATCAAAAAAATAATTTTTATCATCTTCTGAAGTTTGATCACATTTACTGGCCAGAAGTACATCGGCAATATTTAGCTGATCCCTGAAGGTTTCATTATCAAGATAACGTTTATCCCGCAGTCTTTTTGCTTCAACCAGACAGATGGTGCCCCGTAAATCCAGAACTTTAGCATAAAACTCACCGGTCAGGGTTTCAACGACTTTTAATGGATGCCCCACCCCGGTCGGCTCTATTAAAATCCGCTGGGGATCGGCCTGCTTTATCAGCAGATTAAGCGCCATCTGTAATGGCAAGCCCGCCGCACAACAGATACAGCCGCCAGGCACTTCTTTAATAAAAGCACCTTCCTCAACCTGGTTCTGTTCCAGTAAAGCACCATCAATCCCGACATCACCAAACTCATTAACCAGTACCGCCCAGTGACTGCCAGCCGGTCTGGATTTGAGTAACTGTAAAATAGCCGTTGTTTTGCCGCTACCCAGAAATCCGGTAATAAGATTGGTTGGTATCGCCTTAAAATTTGTACTCATAAATAAACCTGAAAAATACTTAAATCCTTAAATAGGGTTAAATACAGGCTATCTATCCCGTGTAAAATATACTTTTATTCCAATCTTTGCCTGAAAGTTCGAGAAAGTGCTATTCAAACAAATAAACGTATTCCTGCAGCCATTCTGGAATTTGTTTTTTAACTTAAAGAACTCATAAAATCAGAAAGTTACCTTAAAAACTTGATTTATAGTGATAAATTACACAAATTAAGTATAATTAGAGATAAGTTCTGTTAGAGGTTATCTTTAAGGCTCTTTTTTCCTTATTTGTCTGTTTAAATTTGACAACTTAAAGCAGAATATGGGCAAAAGACAGGATAACAAAACTGCAGGCGGCTTTTATATCATTTTTTAATACTATTTAATACACCCGTTCAGGTATCAGGTTTACATAAAACTTATGCTAAAAAAGCTATTGGTCACAATTTTTCACACTATTCCATGCCGTCTGGTTTTATCAACTTTACTGACAGTTATACTGTCTGATGCCGCACTTGCCCTGGGCCTTGGTGATATTAATGTACTATCAAAGTTAAATGAGCCTCTGGACGTTGAAATTGAGATTCTGGATGCCGGTGCCGTTCCCATTGATGATATCATCGTTAGAAATGCTCAAAGACAAACCTATAAGAAAGCCAATCTGTTCAGCCCTGAGGTTTTTAACAAGGTTCATTTCAAAGTTATTAAAAAGCCCAACGGCTCTGTTGTTGCAAAACTGACCTCAAAAAGACCCGTTAAAGAACCTTTTATTACCTTTATAGCGGATATGAAATGGCATAACGGACATATCAGTCGTGAATACACCTTTTTACTGGACCCACCCGAATTTGTACAAAAACACAGTCAGCCCAGATATACGGCCAAAAAGCCTTTAGCTAATAAAAAGCCATTAACCAACAATAAAAAGAAACCTTTAACCAGTAAATCAACTGTAACAACAGTTCAGAAAAACTATCAGCACATTATTGCCAGTCATCGCAGCGAACGGAGCTATACAACCCGGCGTTCCGATACCCTGTGGAAAATAGCAGAAAAGTTTCGTCCCGATAGCGGTGTTAATACCTGGCAGACCATGCAGGCTATTTTCGTACTGAACCAGAATGCTTTTATTAATGGCGATATTAGGGGCTGTTGATCTTTTGTGTACAAAATTTAACCATTCCACATAGGAAGCCACACCATACAACAGCCTAACGCTAATGTACTGGCATAGTTTCTTTCCAGCTTATCATAGCGAG
>JBHNNM010000142.1:0-6533 GCA_048563625.1 Gammaproteobacteria bacterium
TAGTATTTCTTTTTCCACTGAGTTACATTGTCAGTCATTTTAATTCCGCCAGACCATTTACTCATAATAGACTCAATATATTCAGTCTACCCACTGTATTTGCTAACTATAATAGTAAAACCACAATAAAAAAAGGCATAAAGTCTAAACCTTATGCCTTTTTTAAAGATATATTTTTTTACTGGCTAAAAACTACTTCTGGTCTTTTTCAACCTTTTCAATCAGAAAATCCACAACCTTAAATACGTTTTCATGACCATGCGCCAGAGTGCTATTAGTACGGTATTTACCCTGCACCACTATATTGGGTACGGACTTAATACCGTAGCTCTGGGTCATACTTTTAGCCCGGCGGGTTTTAGCTGCCACGCTAAAAGAATTGAGTGCCTGTTCCAGTTTGTCACTACTGACACCATTGGCTTCAAACAGAGCCTTGAGTTCATCAAAAGAACGCACTTTTTTACCTTTGCCGTGCATGGCATCAAAAATCAGCGGATGCATTTTTTCCTGCACACCCAGGACTTCTGCTGCATAATACAGGGTAGCCAAAGCTTCCCAGTTTTTACTGAATATCGCCGGCACATGCACAAATTCTACATTATCCGGTTTGGTCTTTTTCCACTGCTCAATATAGGGTTCAAAACGATAGCAATGCGGACAGGCATAGGAGAAAAATTCAATTACCTGTACCTTGCCATCGGTTGGAGCGGGTTGAGCATTGGCCAGTACTTCATAATCAACACCTTCTTCATAGCCTGCCCAGGCCATGGAGGTAAAACCCAGTAACAAAAGCAGAGTTAAAATTTTACGCATATTTTTTCCTTTTATGTCAGTTTTTCTATTATTTTGTTTTGTTGAGCACTACAGCTCACCATAAGAATGCAAACCGGAGAGAAACATATTCACACCGATAAATGCAAACAGGGTGACAAATAAACCAATTACCGCCCACCAAGCTAGGGGACGCCCAGGCCAGCCTTTAGTCAGCCGCAGATGCAGCCAGGCCGCATAATTCAGCCAGACAATTAATGCCCAGGTTTCTTTCGGATCCCACGACCAGTAACCGCCCCAGGCTTCTGCCGCCCACATAGCCCCCAGAATGGTCGCCAAGGTAAAAAAAGCAAAGCCCAGGGCAATAGCCTTATACATTACATCATCAACCACATCCAGGTCAGGCAGGCGGCGGATGATCGGTCCGTCAGAACCGCGCTTAAGCATGGACTCCTTAATCAGATAGGCTACTCCGAGCATGGCTGCCAGAGCAAAGGCGCCATAGCCGACAAAATTTGCTGGTACATGAATTTTCATCCAGTAACTCTGCAGGGCCGGAACCAGCGGCTGTATCTCACTGGCACCGCGCGAGCCAAAGCCGTACCACAGTAGAAAAGCCACCGCTGAGCTGATCACCAGCAGCACAAAACCGCCCATATTATAGGTTTTACTCTTACCTTCGTAATACAGATAAAGCAGGGCGGTAATAATGGAGAATAAAATAAACACTTCGTACAGGTTACTGACGGGGATATGCCCTACGCCCACATGGATCAGATAGGATTCACGCCAGCGCACCAGCAAGCCCACCAGCCCCATGACGGTTGCCGACCAAGTCATGGCTGAAGCGGTTTTATTAGTAAATTCCGAGCCGGTGACCAGGCCGATAAAATACGCCACCGTGGCCAGCACATACAGAGCCGACATCCACATAATGGCGGATTTACTGGAGATTAAAAATTTCAGGAAAAAGTTGCTTTCACCCAGAGCCAGATTATTACCATAGAGTGAAATAGCAAACAGGCTTAATAAGGCCACCACAATGGAATAAGCCCGCACCGGTTTCCATAACCAGCCCCAAGCAATAATGGATAAACCGGTACCCAGCAAAATACCGGCTTCATAATTATCCATATGCGCCGAATACTCATTCCAGGCATAGCCGCAGCCCAGCAGCACTGCTGCGGCCCAGCCCCAGTCAAACAGACTCAGAGAGCGCCAGAAGCTTTGTTTTTCAAACATATTCTGCATTTCAGAAGTGGTGGTGGACATTATAGCTACCTGCTTGTTGTTATACTGTTTGTTGTATTAATTGTCTTGTTTAAATTCTCTGTCCAGTAATTCGGACAGCGCCTCAAATTCTCTGGCAAACTCTTTCTGGTGACGATCACCGCTGCCGGCCACCAGCAGTTCATTCATCTGTCCGCCTTCTATGGGCTTAATTCTAATCCAGATCCGCTTATGTGCCACATAAAACATCAGCACGATACCTATGACCAGAAAAATACAGCCCAGGTACACCAGATTCTTGCCCGGTGCCCGGGTGATCTGGAAACCAGAAGCCTGTTTATGCTCAAAGGACTTAATCTGCACATAGAACGGCGCGTCATAATTTGCCAGTACACCCATAGTATTGACCAGATCATCGTAATATTGTTCCTGAGCCGGGGTAATATTTTTGCCGATATCCACCCCTTCCTGCTGCAGTACTTCCAGATACACCGTACCCAGAATAGTATGTAGAACCTTGAAACAGGATTCTGTAACGGCCTGACGCTTTTCTTCAGGTACCTTGTTATTAATATCTTCCAGCACCTGGTCAAAACCACCCTTATTAAACAGATCCGCCAGACGCAGCATAACAACCGCCATCTGCTCCACCAGTTCCGGCTTCAGTTTACGGTCACCCTGCAGCGACAGTTCAGCAGTTTTTCTGGAAATCCGCTCCATTTCCGCATGATTATTTAATAAGGAGCGAAAGGCAAAAAAGCGTTTCAAACTGAACTGCTCATCCACAGGAATAAACAGGTAGCGGAACGGTTCAGAAGTAGTGCTGCGCACACCACTGAGGAAAAACATCCGTCCTTCCTGCTCCGTCGGTAATACATAATTAATATATTCTTTGGCCTGGCCGGAACTGTCCCGAATACGAAAAGTGAGTGTCGGTCCCATATTTTTAAACTTATGCCCGGTTTCTTCTGCTTTGGGATTGGGCTGAACATTACTGGCCTTAAACTCCACCAGTTCCAGTTTAACCTTGCCCTGTGCAGTTGCTATGTTTCGGCTTTTGCCTACCACCTGTTTAAAGTTCTCAATATGCCGGGAGCCGTTTTCCAGTGACCAGAGCTGCAGATCCATAATGGAGCCACCGTCATCAAAGGAAGCCTGATAAATTGCAAAGTCCTTATAAAAAAGAGGATGATTGACTTCAATGGTTTTACTGATTTTTTCACCGGTTTGCAGATCCTCAATCACAATATCACTTTCAAAGGATTTGGGCATACCGGATTCATAATGTTCAATACGAAAATCATGCAGAGTCAGATTAAAGGGCAGTTCCTGCACCAGAAAACCGTTTCTCATCTGCAGAAACACAATATTGGTGGTAGTGCCTTCAGGCAGGCTGATACTGCCGCGAAAGGCATGGTTATCATCCGGGCCCAGACGACTGATGGGCGGCACCTGTGATGCCAGCAAATCCCGGGTTTCCGGTTTCAGCTGACCGGCCAGCTCTCTTAATTTAAGATTGAAATTGCCGTCATAGAGGGCACTTAAACAGATCAGAATAATGGCACCATGGGTAAACAGATAACCTAATCGATTGGCAGCCCCTTTTTTGGCGGCAATAGTCAGCACACCATTATCCAGTTGTTCACGGCTGCTGTAACCGCCATTGGCCAGCTTCTGTTTTACAAAAGCCGCCGCCTGTTCCTGAGTCTGTCCGGTTTTCCATAGCCTGGAACAGTGCATTAATTTCAGGGATTTTTCTGACACATTCAGACGAAACTGATGCCATTCACGTAACATAAATGGCGCATAGTGATAGATACAGACACTGGTGGACACCAGCAAAAAGCCCAGTAAAAAGACAAACCACCAGGAACTATAGATATCAAACAATTCCAGGGAACGAAACACTTCAAACCAGAACGGGCCAAACTTGACGATATAAGTATTGTAGGCCTGATTCTGCTGCAAAATAGTACCAATAATCGAAGCAATGCCCACCACAACAAACAGGGTAATGGCCACTTCCATAGAACCCAGGAAACTGAGCAGAAGCCTGCCCAGCCCGTGTTCACCACGACTGGAGCGGTGCCGTGTCACACGGCTGCTGGTTTCAGCCGGTTCAGTATTTTCAGCGGATTGATTACTGGAATGTTGCTTTTCCTGATTCACAAATAAACTCTACTTCTCTTTAAAACGTTCTCATTAAATTTTTTATCAATATCTAATATCAAAACAGCACTGTCAAAAAAAAGGGGTGGTCAAAGACCACCCCTGATTTTATATCACTTAACAGTTAAGGCTTTGAACGCTAGAACTGCAGCTGTTGGTTTAAATTTATGGATTTAAACCCTGGATATATTGTGCAACGGCTTTAATTTCCGGATCACTCATGCGTTTGACCGCATTACGCATCATTTTGCTGGCATCATTATGACGGCCCATGGCATCATTGTTCTGAGCGGCAGTTCGGAAATTCTTCAGCTGATTTTCCACATAAGTAGCTTTCTGACTGGACAACTGTGGGAAACCTGAACCTGGGTTGCCGGCACCGGTAGGTCCATGACAGGCCATACAGGCAGGTACACCAATTTCAGAAATACCACCTTTATAAATTGCTTCACCGGCATCAACCAGCGCCGCATCAGCCTGGCCCGCTTTTATTTTCTGAGTCGCAAAGAAAGCAGAAATGTCCTGCATCGCCTGATCGTCCAGAGGCAGAATCATGGCATCCATGGTCGGATCCTTACGTTTGCCTGCTTTAAAATCTTTCATCTGCTTATACAGATAGGAGGCGCTTTGCCCGGCAAGATTAGGAAAATTCAGTGCAATTGAATTTCCATCCGCACCGTGACATGCAAAACAACTTGCAGCTTTAGCCTTACCCGCTTCCGCATCACCGGCGGCGTGTACGACACCTGTTAAACCTGCTACCAGAGCAACAGCAATAGCAATTTTTTTCATGGTTCTTCCTAAATCTTGTTTTTGATAAAATGGCGATATAAAACCGGTAACGACTGCTTTCATTGAAAGTAACTGGAAACAGTCGTTATGGGCTTTTTATTGAATATTTACTGGACCTTGCTGACCATGAACTCAACCACTTCACGGATTTGAGCTTCAGTCATCTGAGTACCACCCTTAGGAGGCATAGCACCTTTACCGGTTAATACAGTTTTGACCAATGCATCAACACCCTTACCAACACGGGGTGCCCATAATTTTTTATCGCCCAGCTTGGGAGCACCGGCAACACCGGCATCATGACAGGCAAAACAGGCTGTCTTATACAGTGCAGCACCATCAGCAAAAACAGCAGAAGAACCCGCAACCAGAGCAGCGGCCACTAATAATTTAATACTTTTTTTCATTATTAACTCCAGATTAATTGTATTTATACCACATCACTTAAACCGCATGTTTCAACAAAAGTTCAACTCTTAATTCTACAATTAAAGTTAAGCTTAAGTCCGGCAAAGTAGACATAGCACAGAAAAAATTTTTCTTGTTTAAGTCCGGCAAAGTAGACATAGCACAGAAAAAATTTTTCTTATTTTACACAAAACCAAGTCGCTTGACCAACATTTGTTCATAATAAAGTGCTAAAATAGCCTATTATATTGATCTACACCAAGTGTTATATGTCCGTTTTTCGACTTGGCTGACTATAGATTAACCATTTTTAACTGAACCGGGGCTTAACATGGCCGAAAATAACAATCAGAAGCCCAATCCCTATCGCAAGGCTGAATTTTTACTCAGCGTCAATAAATGGGCCGATCTGCCTGCTGACAGTATTACCGAAGTGGCATTTACCGGCCGTTCCAATGCCGGTAAATCCAGTGCTATTAATGCCATTACCGACATCAAAACCCTGTGCCGAACCTCTAAAACACCCGGTCGAACCCAGATGATCAATTATTTTACTGTCTCTGAAGGGAAACACCTTGTGGATCTGCCCGGCTACGGCTATGCCAAAGTGCCGGTTAAGATTAAACAGCACTGGCAGAATCTGCTGGAACGCTATCTGGTGGAACGTCCCATGCTCAAGGGAGTGGTCATGATTATGGATGTTCGCCGTCCATTGACAGAATATGATGTGCTGATGCTGCAATGGTGTCAGCGTGCCGAAATGCCGACCCATATACTGCTCACCAAGGCAGACAAGTTCAAACGCGGCGCGGCCCAGAATATCCTGCTTAAAATCCGGCGCACCCTGAAAGAAGAATACCCCGGTACCACGGTACAGCTGTTTTCGGCACTGAAAAAGACCGGTCTGGATGAGGCTCGTGCCCATCTGGATGAATGGTTTAACCTAAATTAATCTTTAAATTTCTCTGCAATATTTTTAAACGCACTCTGTAATACTTCAAAGGCATCCACAATATCCGGGTCAAAATGGCGGCCTTTCTGTTTCAGGATCAGGTTGACGACAACCTCATGGCTGAAGACTTCCTTATAAACCCGCTTGCTAATCAGAGCATCATAAACATCAGCTATGGCCATCAGGCGGCCTGAGACGGGAATTTTATTGC
>JBHNNM010000143.1:0-6450 GCA_048563625.1 Gammaproteobacteria bacterium
ACTGGCCTGCTGCAGAGATTCATCCAACAACTGGTTTAATCGTGAAATATCTTCTAGTGATAATTTTTTCATTTGTTATTCCTGCTTCTTATACTCAGATTATGCCCAGCTTATACTCAATAATTAATACTTTAACGATTCAGCAACTGAGCTTTTAAACTGGCGGGTAAATCAGTAATGGTTAATGTTTCTTTATCCGGATCAAATATCACGGAATCACCAATGGCTTCTTCATTAATGGTAATACTAATCCGGTCATTTCTCCCGCTGAGTTTATTAAAGCGACGAATAACCGTTTTATTGGGGGCAATTTCCTGGCTCAGTTTAAACTGTTCGCTATTAACATAATTTAAAAAATCATCCACTACCCCTTCAGCAGCATAATTGGAAAAATCTTTGATATCTACATTCTGACCTTTGTCGGCTTGTTCCAGACAATATTCTGATGCTTTATGTTTAATCTGGGATTTTTGTTCATCATCGGCAATTTTTTCTTCACAAAACTGGCTGACAGCATTAAATAGTTCACTGGTCTCCTGTTTTGAACTGATGGCTTCGTCACTGCCGATAAATTTTCTAAAATATTCTGAGAGTTTATGGCTTTCCTTACCACGGATCATAGAAATATATCGATCCGATTGTTCACTGTCCTGCCAGTCACTTAAATCAATACGGGCCGCCAGATGCAGTTTGCTCAGTTCCAGATAATCCACGGGATCAATTTCAAGATTTGAATTAACCGCCACCCCAGAAGCATTATTAAGCATGCTTATCATTAAAAATTCACTGCCGAACAGGGTATAGTGAACAAATATCAGATAGCCGCCGGTGGCCTTACTGGCATGATCAATATAATGCTTTAATAACTGCATAGCCTGTTGGGACAGTTCCACAAAATCAATGTTTTTATCAAGATAAGAGGACAACAGAGTCTGCAGACTTTCCGGTTTATCCTGCTCTTTATCTTCCTGTTGCACATTTAAAAAAGCACCGAACACCTTGCTGGGTTTGCTATTATAAACCTTGTTTAAATCAGTCAGAAAAATCTCCAGTGACTCAGAGGGTGCAATGGTTTCAGACTTCAGTGACAGGGTGGATGCACCCTGATCAGCCAGTTTATCGATCTGGTGTATTATAAAATTATGAATTAGCATTTTTTAGGTTTTAGTAATTATTGTAATTGGGAAGTCAGCATTAAAGAAGTTTTGCAGGGCTTTAAACAGGTACCAGCCATCCTTGCTACCGGCCAGTTCACGGATTGAATGCATGGCAAAGGTGGGAACACCGATATCCAGGGTTTTTACACCGATTTCTGCGGCCGTAATTGGGCCGATGGTACTGCCGCAGCCCATATCGGTGCGTACCACAAAATTCTGCAGAGGTACTAGAGGTACTGCCGCCGCTGCAGCCATCACTTTAAACAGAGCTGTAGTCTCACTATTGGACGCATAGCGCTGGTTAGCATTGGTTTTAATAACAGGGCCATGGTTTATCAGAGGGCCGTGATTTGCATCATGCTTATCAGAAAAATTAGGATGTATGCCATGAGCATTATCCGCAGAAATAAGCATGGAACGGTCAATCAGACAGCTTAACTGTTCATTAGTATCAACCAGGCGTTCCAGTACGGACTTTAAAAACGGCCCCTGTGCACCGGAGCTGGAGGTACTGCCTACTTCCTCGTGATCACTGCAGATCAGCAGGCTGGTGACCGCATTATCAGCCGCCATTAATGACCGGGTGCCAACATAACAGCTCAGTAAGTTATCCAGACGGCTGCTGGCGATAAAATCATCTTCCAGCCCCACATAGGCAGCATGCTGGGTATCATAGAAACTCAGTTCATAATCCAGGATTTTATCAATATCCTGTTGTACATTCTGTTTTAGTAATTGAGTTATAAGAAAGTCATTTAATGTGGTGTTTTTCTTCTGTTCTGAATCCTGCACCAGAACTATCGGCGGAATATCCGTCTGGGCATTAATGGAGCGGTTTTTATTGGCATCCCGATCCAGATGTATAGCCAGACTGGGAATACTGGCAATTGCTTTTTTAAAATCCACCAGTGCTGACTTAATATTTAGCTGTGAGTCCTGATAAACCACTTTGCCTGCCAGGGACAGGTCACGATCAAACCAGGGGTTTAACAGTACACCACCATAAACTTCAACTCCCAGTTTTAAACAGGACTGACTGGAAATTTCAGCATTAGGCTTAACTTTCAGACAGGGACTGTCGGTATGCGCCCCAAGCATACGGATACCGGTCTCAATAATGTTTTCCTTACCATAAACAAAGGAAATAATAGACGAGCCGTTGCGGGTAACATAATAACGTTCTCCCGGTTCCAGCTTCCATTGCTCAGATTCGCTTAATAACTTAAAGCCAGAGCTTTCAAGCAAGCGTATCTGCTGCTGTACAGCATGAAACGGTGTTGGCGAAGCATCCAGAAAATTAAACAGCCCTTGATTAAAATCAGTCAGTTCCAGTGGCTCAATCTTTGCTGCTTTTTGCGGTTCTTTTTGCATAATTTGTATATTAGGGCTTATTGTTCCGCATGGACATTATAGGTTGAAGGATTCACTTTAGCCGGCACCACATATTTTCTGCTGGGCAACAATTTCATGGCTTCCTCTTTAGAAACTTCGGTAAATATCGGCTTGCCCCCAGCACTTCGTATTCTACATCCACCCGGACATAATAGGTTTTGCCGGCCCGAACATCCAGAGTGATGGAAGAACCCTGTTCCTCATTACGGTCATCCACTGTATAAGTATGCTTCCCGGGTGTGGCAAAAACATAGAAATAACTATCCTGTGCCATGGCACCCACAACCTGTTTACCTTCTGAAACCTGAAAGCGATAGGTGGAACCGATAAAGCCGGGGGTGCGGTAAAAATAAATTAGCGCCTGATCGGACTTTGCCTCAGGAAACACCTTTTCCTGAGAATAATCAACCGATGCACAGGCTGAAAGAATAAGCAGTACCGTTAATATTGTTAGTGTTGATACGGTATTAATTAACCTTTTCATTATTTCCTCTTTTGCTCACTATTTTAAAATAAGTTTTTTCAGTCTTTTAAACAAGCTTTGAGAATGAGCCTTCAGACTATAAAAAGCCTTCAGCTGGAAAGTGCCTCAACACATTCCTTAATTAATTCATGTCCCCTGTATATAAAGCCGGTATAAATCTGCACCAGTTGTGCCCCGGCTGCTATTTTTTCCTGAGCATCCTGTGCAGAAAAAATACCGCCCGCAGCAATAATGGGCAGTTTTCCCTGTAGTTGTTCAGCCAGCACCTTAACCACATGGGTAGACTGCTGATATACGGGTACACCACTTAAACCGCCCTGCTCTTCTGCATTGGGCAGGCCTTTTACTGCATCCCTGGAAATAGTGGTATTTGTCGCTATAACCGCATCAATGCCTTTTTCCAGTAATAGATCGGCAATCAGTTTAATATCATTATCTTCCATGTCCGGGGCTATTTTTACTGCCAGGGGAACATAGCGATCCGTTTGCTCTGCCAGAACGGTCTGTTCAGATTTAAGTGTTTCCAGTAAATGTTTTAGTTCATCACCAAACTGCAGGGTTCTCAACCCCGGGGTATTGGGGGATGAAATATTAATAGTAATATAATCGGCATAGAGATAGACCGCCTGCAGACAATGCTTATAGTCATCCACAGCAGATTCAACAGGGGTATCAAAATTTTTCCCAATATTAATACCCAGAATAATATTGCTTCTATCCGCCTGTTTCACCTGCTCAATTAAATGTTCCACCCCTTTATTGTTAAAACCCATACGGTTAATAATGGCCTGGGCTTCTGGAATTCTAAATAAACGCGGTCGTGGATTACCCGGCTGTGGCCTGGGTGTTATGGTGCCCACTTCAATAAAGCCAAAGCCTACTGAGGATAGTCCGTTAATAAAATCGGCATTTTTATCCAGACCTGCGGCCAGGCCCACACGATTAAGGAAAGTCAGCCCCATGACTTCAACCGGAGCGTACACCGGTTTACCGAAGATAAACGACGATAGGCCCATAGTATGCACCAGTTTAATCATTTTCAAACCGAGCAAATGCGCTTTTTCAGCTTCGATACTAAAAAAAAGGCGGCGTATTAGGGAATAACTTAAAGACATGAAGACTACTTTTTAAGAGGGCTTTCTGGACTGTTCATTATAACTCAATAAGCGGATTATTGAGACAAAAAGAGATAGATACCGAGCACAGCACCGGTCACAGCAATACTGAGATTCATAAACAGAATTTTACGAGTGGTGGGTGTTTTTTCCTGTTTCATATAGGTTAAAGCACCAAAAGCCGAAATAACCATGACAATTTCACAGAAAAAAACGGCAATAACCGTTGCAATTTTAACCCCGCCGCCCCATTGCTGGGTGAAGGAAAGATAGGCCATAGTTAAACCTATAACAGCCGCAAAAGGAGGTACCAGAGAAGCGTAATACCAGATACTTTTCTTCATTTGTAAACTTTCCCTAAACTCTATAAATCAGCAATAAAGCTTTTGAGTATATTACAATCACGGCTCAAATCATAGAGTATTTTAGCTCGGCTTTCTGACGCTGAGAGATACGCTGCTGGGCATGGAGGTAATTGTCCAGCTGCTGCTGCCTGGGATTATAAGGTGTTTTATCTCACCGCCAATAAAAGTGCATCGTGCAGGATAAGGCTCAAAATGGATATAGCGGACATCCACATGACAGTCCAGCTGCAGGAACCCCATATCTATATGACAGGGAACCAGCGGATTTTCATCCACAGGTTGCGGCCAGTAACCTTCTACGGTAAATAATATACCATTAGTGGACAGGTTGCTGACCTGTCCTTGGTACACCGAATCAAGGATAGTCACCATAGATGGGGAATCAATGCTGACCCGAAAGCCTTTACGGCACTGACCTTTTTCAATACGGGCCGGGATCTGTATTTCATAAAGGATATCACCTTCATCCAGAATAATATTACTGACTCTGGAGTGAAAAGAATACACTTCATGTTCTTTATTAGCCTGAGATTCCACAAAAACGGGATCATTGCGTTCCAGAATTAAAATACCATCCGGTGACTGTTCCGCTACAATCAGGCTGCCGCGTTTCTTATCAAGAGTTACAGCCCGGGTTAATACGGGTACACCATCAGAGGAAAAAATAGTCAGGCTATTCTTATCCTTAAGCTGATAGATAAACTCTTCCCAGAGTAATTTTCCAGGCTTTCAGTAGCGCGATCCTTATGAAACAGTTTTAAATTTAAAAAATCAAATAAAGCCATTTTTATTACCTGCCTTGCGGCAATATATTGCCGTTAAACCTTGCCCCATTGTGTAATTCTTTGAATTTTCAGCTGTCTTGCCAGTTCAGTTTCCGGTGTATATTCCAGATATTTCTGGCTGCCCTGCTCCAGTTCCAGCAGCTGAGCAAAAAAAGGATTTTCCTCAAACTGCAAGCCGTCCGGTCTGTTTATTGTTGCCAGCTTTTCACCTTTATTAACATTATTGCTATTAACATGGCTGTGGGTTATTTCAGCAATTAAATAATCCCCCAGATCCTGCTGTGTTTCATGTCTTACAACCGAATTGGTCAGTGCACTGAGAGCGCCGCCAATTCCCCCTATTAAGCCTCCAAAAACCACCCCACCCAGCAATCTGGAACCTTCACTGGCTTCATCATCCGTCTGTTGGCGATAGAATTTGGAAATAATCGGCAAATGCTGCAGGGGATTGATAATATCCAGAATATCGGCAAAATCAAAGCCGTCCTTTCCCCAGAATGGTTCATCTTCTTGCGCCGGCTTTTCAGTCAGTGAACGGGAAATTTGAGAAATATAGGTTTGAAGAGACTGTAGTTCCATAATTCAACTCATTTTTGTGCAAATAATTCATTGTACTTTGAACAATGCAAACTTTAAGCCAAAAAAAAGCACATCATTGTTGATGTGCTTTTTTAGTACGGGCAGATACCCGAATTTCAGAATAGAACTCTAATTGTTAATCATGATGCAGAAGGTTTTCGCTGGTATAACCGTCTTTTTCCAGAATTTCCCGCAGTCGTTTCAAGGCTTCCAGTTGGATCTGGCGGACACGTTCACGGGTTACACCAATCTCATTACCCACTTCTTCCAGGGTCGCTGTGTCGTAACCATGCAGGCCAAAGCGACGCTCCACCACTTCTCTCTGCTTATCATTAAGCTGAAGCATCCACTTATCCAGATTGTCACGCATATTTTCATCGCGCAGGAAAGCAAAAGGCTCAGGATTAACAGTATCAGGAATTGCATCCAGTAAGGGTCGATCCGCATCGGTTCCCATAGGTACATCAATAGAAGAAATACGTTCATTCAGGTTGAACATCTTCAACCGGCTTGTCCAGCGCCTCGGCAATTTCTTCCGGAGTAGGCTCATGATCCAGCTTCTGGGTCAGTTCC
>JBHNNM010000144.1:0-6369 GCA_048563625.1 Gammaproteobacteria bacterium
TACACTGGCACGGTTGCTTAGAAAAGGTGCTTCACCGTCTTTAGAGGTCTGAGTATTGCGGATATTAATACTGATATTCTGATCCGGTTTAATGGCATTGGCAAAATTAAACTGGTAATTACTAAACTGGAGCTGTTGCTTCTGTATAAACTCAAGTTCATTATGAATTTGTCTATGTTGCAGAATCTGGTTTTCAATTAAAGATTCAATCTGAAAACCCACTGCAATAGGGCCGTGAAACGGATTCTGATAAATTCTTGACCATTGTTGGCTGTCATGAAACAGGTTAAATTCATCAGTGGCATTACGGGCCACATCAATATGGATCTGATTAAACTGTAATACGCTGATTTGATTTATTGCAGAATCCATAGAAATCCTTTAGGTGGTTTCTGTTTAGTTTAGAAGTCCGGACTTTTTATTACAAGTGATCTGAAAAGCCTTTCCTGTTTTAAATGATGTCAGCGCTATTGGTTTATATCTGGATAAAGAAATAATCTATTGTTTCCAGAATTCCGGCGTCAGCAATACCAGAACAGTAAATACTTCCAGTCTGCCCAGCAGCATGGCAATCATGGCAATGACCTTACCGGGATCACTGACACTGGCAAAGGTGGTGGTAACCTCACCCAGACCTGGGCCGAGGTTGTTCATACTGGTGGCAATGGCTGAAAAAGCGGTAACCTGATCCAGTCCAGTCTGCATCATCAGCAGCATCAGGATCACAAAGGTGGCGACATACATGGCCATAAATCCCCATACGGCTTCTACGGTCCGTTCATCCAGCAACTGACGTCCGACTCTGATGGGGTATTGGGCGTGTGGGTGGATCAGACGCCGGATTTCCCGAATACCCTGCTGAAAAATTACATTCATACGCATGACTTTCATTCCACCAGCGGTGGAACCGCCACAGCCACCTACAAAGCTGATAAAAATAAGCAGTACCGGCAGAGCACCGGGCCATTGGGAAAAATCAGCTGTGCCGAAACCGGTACTGGTGACAATACTGACTACTTCAAAACAGGCATTTTCAAAACTGGCTGAAAAGGAATGATAGGTTCCCTGCAGATACAGTAACAGGCTGGAGAAAATAACCACGCCAAGAACAAACAGCAGAAAGCTGCGCACTTCAATATCTTCCCTATAAGACTTAATTCCACCCCGGTGCAGAGCTAGGTAATGAATACTGAAATTAATACCGCCGAGCAGCATAAAAATAATAGCAATACTTTCTATAAGAGGGCTGTGGAAATAACCCAGGCTGGCATCATGAGTGGAAAATCCGCCGGTAGAAGTGGTAGAAAGACTGTGTGAAACTGCATCAAAAGGGGACATTCCGGCCAGCCAGTAGGCCAGGGTGTTGAGCAGGGTAATAACGACATAGATGCCCCATAATGAACGGGCTGTTTTAGACAGTCGCGGGGTAATTTTCTGCTCCTTAAACGGACCAGGTGCCTCAGCCTTGTATAACTGCATACCACCAATACCAATCATGGGCAGAATGGCAATGGCCAGAACCACCATACCCATGCCGCCAAACCACTGTAATTGCTGACGATAAAATAAAATGGATTTTGGCAGACCTTCCAGATGGGTAATAACGGTTGAACCTGTGGTGGTAAAGGCTGAAATGGATTCAAATATGGCATCGGTATAGGAGAGATGTGCTCCGAGAATGAGCGGCCAGGAAGCCAGCAAACTGATCCAGGTCCAGAAAATGGTGACGACCAGGAAACCGTCACGGACGGTCAGGTCAATGGCTTTATTGCGTGTGCTGTACCACAGCAGACTGCCGGGAATAAACATTAACAGGAAGGCATTAAAGAAATGAATGGCCTCATGATCGTCATACCACAGAGAAACCAGAATAGGAAAAATAAGGGACAGACTAAAACCCATAGAGAAAAAACCAATAATCCTGGAGATAGTGAAAATGCGTTTTTTTAATCGTCCTGAAATCATGGTATGGATGGTCTGTTGTCTGAAGTTATATGACAGGTTAAGAAGTATAGTAGAAGTGTAAACATTAATAAGCAATTTAGATCAAGAAAATTATAAATTATCAAGTAGCAATCTGGTCTGTTTCAGAAAGCAACAGTACAGAATAATTATCATATAAAAGAATATTAGAACTTGCTTTATTAGCATAATAAAAGGATAATTTGTGGGTAAAATTTTATTCAAATTTCCATATTTCTTTATGGAAACCCGCTATTTAGCCTTCTGGTTATAATAAAAGCTCGATAATAGCTGCGGCGTTATTTTCACGGCAAAGCCACTGTTTTGTGCTTATTTGTATATAGGTTCTGTAAATGAATTTAGAGAAAATTTTTCCTTTTCTAATCTGGTTTAAAATGGTTAATAAAGAGACCATTAAAGCCGATATCATTGCCGGTTTAACCGGTGCCGTTATTGTACTGCCACAGGGTGTGGCATTTGCAACCATTGCCGGCTTACCTCCGGAATATGGTTTATATACTGCCATGGTAACGCCCATTATTGCGGCACTTTTTGGTTCCTCCTATCATCTGGTATCCGGGCCGACAACGGCTATTTCCATCGTGGTTTTTTCTGCCGTTAGTAATTACGCCACTCCGGGAACACCGGAGTTTATTAATATGGCCTTAACCTTAACCTTTCTGGCCGGTGTTTACCAGTTCGGTTTTGGTATGGCTCGTCTGGGTTCACTGGTTAACTTTGTTTCGCATACCGTGGTGATTGGTTTTACCGCCGGGGCGGCTATCCTGATTGCTACCAGTCAGTTAAAACATATTACCGGTATTATAGTACCTAAAGGTGAATCATTTGTGCATACCTGGATGGATCTGTTTTCGGAATTTAACCAGATTAACCCTTATCTGTTACTTATTGCCCTGGCAACACTGTTAACAGCCATGCTGGCCAAGAAATTTATGCCGAAAATGCCCAATCTGTTAATTGGTATGGTTGTTGGTAGTGTTCTGGCACTGTACCTGAAAAATTTTACGGATATTAAACTGGTAGGCGAAATTCCAGCTCACCTGCCGCCTTTGTCACATCCGGAATTTTCTTTTGAAACCATTAAACTGCTGGCTCCGCAGGCTTTTGCGGTGGCATTGCTGGGGTTAATTGAAGCGCTTTCCATCAGCCGGGCCGTTGCAACCAAGTGCAATCAGCGGATTGATTCCAATCAGGAGTTTATCGGACAGGGGCTATCTAATATGACCGGCAGCTTTTTCTCCAGTTACGCCGGCTCCGGTTCCTTTACCCGCTCTGGAATTAACTATGAAGCTGGTGCAAAAACACCTATGTCCGCTATTTTTGCCGCCCTGTTTTTAATGGTTATTGTGCTGTTAATTGCACCGCTGACGGCGTATCTGCCTATTGCCGCCATGGGTGGTGTGATTCTGCTGGTTGCCTATAATCTGATTGACTTCAAACAGATTAAACATACATTGTCATTCAGCAAGTCTGAGTCCAGTGTCTTAATAACGACCTTTCTGGCTACTTTGTTTCTGGAACTGGAATTTGCTATTTATCTGGGCGTAATATTATCGTTAGTTCTATTTCTGGCCAAAACTTCTACGCCGCGTATTCCAACTCTATCCTTTGATGAGGGTCCGGATGCCCCCAAGCGTAAACTGATTAATATTAAGCTAAAGCCTGTTAAGCAGTGTCCACAGGTAAAAATAATCCGTATTGATATGTCTATTTATTTTGGCTCTGTTAATCATATCCAGAACCGTATTGCCAAGATTGTGGAAAATGAGCATATTTATTATATTCTGATTGTGGCAACCGGTATTAACTTTATTGACCTGGCCGGTGCAGAAGCGATGATTGCGGAAAATAACAGCCTGAAGCAGCATGGCGGCGGTCTGTATTTTGTGGGTTTAAAATCAAATGTGTATGAGTTTGCTGCCAAGTCCGGCTTTATAAAACATATTGGTAATACCCATTTTTTTGATTCCAAGCCTGCAGCTATTGCCCATATATACAAAAAACTGGATAAAGATATTTGCGCTAAATGTAATGCTTTAATCTTTAAGGAATGTCAGTAAAGCCGCGTGTGGTTTTAATTTAAAACATTAAGCTGCACATAAAAAAAGCACATTAATAAATGTGCTTTTTTTATGTCTGCCGGTTTTGTTCACATAGTATATTCCGTTTAAAGGATTTGTGACTGTGCACATCACTTTTGGCTGGTTCACTATGCATAACAGCCCGGGATTCATTTGTTATATTTAAATCCGGAAAGGGCTGTTTTTGTAAATCTCTTAGATGAGACGGAGTGGATGGATCACCTATCCAGACAGGATGTGGTTGAAAGTCCTGACTGACAATACTTCGGGTAGGGTCAAATTCATTAAATACAATACCGGTCAGATCAGACCATGTATACAAGAAATCTGATGTGCTATAAGTTCGGTGTACCAGTTCATTTTCATCCGTTAATGGATTTACCTGCTTCCAGGAGTCACTTCTCCAGACAATAAAAGGTACGGTGTACATGGCACTGCTCGGTGCGCCTTCATTACGTCCAGCAAAGGGTTTTGCAGCATTGTCGTAAACATCCTCACCATGGTCAGAAAAATAAACCAGTAAGCCATGATCTTTGCTGGCTTTAAACTCATTAACTATGCTGGAAACTACAAAATCATTGTATAAAACCGCATTGTCATAGTCGTTATATTCTTCAATCTGACGTTTATTAAGCCACCTAGGCAGGTCGCTGTTGCCCTTAAACAAAGCAAATTCTTCTGGAAAACGATAGTGGTATTTTCTGTGAGTGCCCAGTAAATGAATAACAATAAATTTTTTCTCAGTAGAGTCGTTTAAAATCTTTTTAAATGGCTCAATGACCTTACCATCATATTGGCTGGAATCCTGCATGCGATTATTGTTCAGATAAATCTGCTCGTCAGCCTGCTTGGAAAAAGTGGTCAGCATGGTGTTTCTTTTGGTTTGAGTCTGTTGATTGGTGATCCAGTAGGTTTTGTAACCAGCCTGCTTCATTATATTGATAAGGGTTGGCTTTCTCAGGTATAGATCAGGGTTTTTCTGATCAGCAAAAGTCAGTACTTGCTGCAGCGTTTCAATAGTATAAGGCCGGGGGGAATAAATATTATCAAATACCAGCAACTCATCTTTTATAGCATCCAGTCTGGGAGTGGTTTTACGAGGATAACCGTATAGGCTCATTCTCTGACGGTTTGTGGATTCTCCAATAACCAGCACCAAAGTATTGCTGTGGTCTGCGTTTTTGCTATAAAGCCCTGCTATGGGGGGTAATTTTTCATTAGCCAGTAAATGTTTTTCAATGTCGGCCAGTGTCTTTTTGTATTTAATATAGCCCATGACCAGTTGCCAGGGAGCCGCTGGTTCCATGCGGTTAATTTGCTTGTCCAGGGCGCTGTCAAATTTTTCATGTTTAATAAGCAGCTGGTTAATTCCAGGCCAGCCGACAATAAACAGCAGACTTAAGGTTAGATATATCTGTTGAGGTTTGCTGGGTGTCAGTGGTTTCAGGTACTTCCAGATAAAGCAGGGTATCAGGCTGTATACAATCAGGGCCGGCAGCATCCAGAAACGGAAATAGGACTCCAGAAACTCTTTAGACTCATTAAAATTGGATTCAAAAATAATAAACAGTACACTTTGTGAAAAATCCTGGCCATAAAGTGCAAGGTAACCCATAGATACCAGTGAGGTTGCCCATAATATCAGGCCGGTAATACCGGAAATCAGTTTACTGTATTTTGGGAATAACAGGATGGGGATTAGCCATAAAAAACTCATATAAATGGCTTGGCGTAAGCCGACTCCGCCGGAGGTGCCGGTGGTAAATATAATAATTTGATACAGCCCGGAAAAATAAAAAAAGAATAAGTAATATTTCCAGAAATCCGGCCAGGAAAATTTGTTGTTTTTATTATTATCAGAACTATTATTAGAACTTTGGGAACGAAATAACATATATACCTCAGTTATTATTTATCCAATTCGTAACTCTTAATATCGATATCTGTAATTTATATTGCCAAACCGGCAAAGACCATATCATATTAAAATCCAGGAAATGGAATAGTTTATTATTGACTAACTTATGACTGGACCTATGACAGAATAGTTAGTCCCAAGTTCCTTTTGGTTATTTAACTTTTAATCATAGGTATGATCTTTAGGAATTGAAATGAAGCCAATTTGATGATCAAATAGTTGTTATTCAGGCAATTATTCATCAACAAAAAGGCTTCAAATAAAATGTACCACATTATCAAAAAAACTAAAAGTCGTATTGAGTGAAAAGAAACTTAATAAACTGGGCAAAAACATTGGTTTTTCCCAACGATTAAGACAGATAGCCCCTTTTCAGCTTGTAGTGAG
>JBHNNM010000145.1:0-6345 GCA_048563625.1 Gammaproteobacteria bacterium
GAGCAATTTCCAGATGCACACTAAATTAGTCAAACACGCTGTAAATCTATCCTAAATCAATAGAAACAACACCATTCTCAACCTTAGCTACAAAAACATTAGTACAGCCCTCGTCCGGCCCTAACGCTTCACCTGACTTCAGACTGATTGTCCAGTTATGTAAAGGACAGGTTACTTTTCTGTCATGTACTATACCCTGAGACAAAGGCCCCTGTTTATGCGGACATTCATCCTTTATAGCAAAGACTTCATCATTGACCGTGCGGAAAACCGCAATATTATAATCACTTGTTTTAACAACTCGGGAACCCTGCTTGGGGATATCATCCAGTTGTCCAACTTCTACCCAGTTTGACATAGTAGTACCTTAAATATTTTATTAGTTTGATAAATGCTGCTCCCTTTAACACCAGACAGATGCCAAAGGGAGAGAAGCTCCCGGCTTAAGCCTGAACCACCTTAATGGTTTCAAATTCGTGTTTGGCTTTACCATCGACCGCACGTTCTTTCCAGGGATCAACCTGGGCAATTTTCTGTGCTTCAAGGAAACGCTTGTAATAATGCTTGCGCTTCTCTTCGTCTTTTACAACGGTATCTTCAATACGACTGAAACCGATACGTTCTACCCATGGGGCCGTTCTTTCGAGATAATGGGCATCTTCACGATAGAACTGAATAAAAGCTCCACAGTATTCCAGTACTTCTTCTTCCGTTGCAACATTGCATAATAAATCGGTTACCCGAACCTTAATACCGCCGTTACCGCCGATATGCAGTTCATAGCCGGAATCCACACAGACCACACCGAAGTCCTTAATCGTTGCTTCAGCACAGTTACGTGGACAGCCGGATACCGCCAGTTTAAATTTATGCGGCATCCAGGAAACCCAGGTCAGTTCTTCCAATTTAATACCTAAGGCAGTAGAGTCCTGAGTACCGAAACGACACCACTGTTTACCGACACAGGTTTTAACGGTACGCATGGCTTTGCCATAAGCGTGACCAGAAACCATACCGGCTTCATTCAGATCCGCCCAGATTTTAGGCAGTACTTCTTTTTCTAAACCATACAGGCCAATACGCTGGCCACCGGTTAAGTGAACATCTTTAATTTCATATTTTTCAGCCACATTGGCAATGGCACGCAGTTCGTCCGGTGTGGTCATACCGCCCCACATTCTGGGGATCACCGAATAACGACCGTCTTTCTGAATATTGGCGTGAGCACGCTCGTTAATAAAGCGGGACTGTGGATCATCTTGGGCTTCATTATGCCAGGCACTTTGCACATAGTAGTTAAGCGCCATACGACAGGCCGGACAACCGTCTTCGGTTTTCCAGTTAAGCGCCCGACGTACATCATTAATAGTAGTCAGTTTACGCTCACGGATGGCTTCGCGGACTTCTTCATGGGAATGGTCAGTACATTTACACACGGGCTTGGCTTCAGGCGCTTCGTAGTCACTGCCCAGGGTAAATTCCAGGATCTGCTCTACCAGACCGGTACAGGAACCACAGGAAGCAGAAGCCTTGGTATGGGCTCTGACTTCATCCAGGCTAAACAGTCCCTCGGTAGTAATAGCCTTAACAATATCGCCTTTACAGACACCGTTACAGCCGCAGATTTCAGTATCATCGGACATCTGTCCGATATGATCGCCGCCATGACCGGAATCACCCAGGTGAGATTCACCAAAGAGTAATTTATCACGTAAATCGGATATATCCTGACCGGTACGCATTAACTGGAAGTACCAGGCTCCTTCCTTGGTATCACCGTATAAGACAGCGCCAATGAGTTTATTATTCTGCAGCACCAGCTTTTTATACAGTCCGCTGGTGGCATCCTGCATAATCATTTCTTCGGTGTCTTCGTTACCGGTAAAGTCACCGGCTGAGAATAGATCAATACCGGTTACTTTTAACTTGGTGGAGGTTACCGAGCCTTCATACAGGCCGATACCCATATGGGCCAGATGATTGGCACAGACCTTGGCCATTTCAAATAAGGGTGCCACCAGACCGTAAGTATTGCCGCGGTGCTGCACACATTCACCTACGGAATAAATACGCGGGTCATAAGTCTGCAGGGTATCATTAACCACAATACCCCGTTCACAATGCAGACCGGCTTTTTGTGGCAGCTCGATATTAGGACGAATACCTACGGCCATAACGACCAGATCCGTATCCAGAGAAGAACCATCAGCAAACTTGATGCCCGTTACCCGGCCATTACCGGTAATTTCAGCGGTCTGGGCTTCCATACGGAAATCCATGCCCTTTTCTTCCAGGGAGTTTTTGAGCATTTTGCCTGCCACTTTATCCAGCTGGCGTTCCATCAGGGTATCACCCAGATGAACCACAGTCACTTTCATACCGTGCTGCATCATACCGTTGGCCGCTTCCAGACCCAGCAGACCGCCGCCGATAACCGTAGCGTGCTTATATTTTTTAGCCGCATCCAGCATGATATCCACATCTTTAATATCACGGAAGGAAATAACACCTTCTTTATCGTGGCCCGGGACAGGAATAATAAATGGGGTTGAACCGGTGGCAATTAACAGACGGTCATATTCTTCTACGGTGCCGTCTTCAGCCGTAACAGTACGGGAAATTCGATTAATTTCGGTAACTTTTTTGCCCGCATGCAGTTTGATATTATTTTCTTCATACCAGTCCAGAGTATTGAGCATAATATTATCAATGGTCTTTTCACCCGCCAGTACCGGTGAAAGTAAAATACGGTTGTAGTTGCCATAAGGCTCATCGCCGAATACAGTAATATCATACATATCCGGCGCTATTTTCAGTAGCTCTTCAATAGTACGCATACCTGCCATACCGTTTCCGATCATGACCAGTTTTTCTTTCATGTTATGCTCCATTCTTTAACTCAGGATGTATTATTTAATTAATTGCTAATAGAACAGCACAGGCTGTGCCAACACTTATTTTTAAGTGAAATTTCAACACCTTAAAAACACATAAAAATACTAGGTTATTTGAATTTAAGTTTTGCACTAAAAAGACGCACTATAACAGTGCAATGCTGGAAGTAAAAGTGATAATTATCAGGTTTTAATGGTGCAAGGGATCGGTACAAAGGTATTTAAGCGATACTTCCAAACTTGTAAGTATTCAGTCAATCTGACCGTGCTCTAATTCAAGCTGAGTAGTTAGCCAAATTTACTTTTTCACAAAGATATGACTAATCAGATTATTCAAACCATTTAGCAACAGGACAATAATTGCAATATTCCAGACAATAACAGCGCCGCTGGGTAAATCGAGTATAGCTGATAAAACCAGACCACTTAAATAGCCTAAAATACCAATACTATACCCAGCAAATAATTTCCTAGCCCCCGAAAAATAAACACTTCCTAAGGCCGGTATAATCAAACTTGCAAACACCAGATAAACACCAACCAGTTGAACGGAGCTGGTTATTGCTATGGCAAATAAAATATAAAAACCGTAATGGCCAATACGTTTTCTATAGAGAAACCAGATCAGGGAGATAACTAATGACAGCATTAAAACAGGTATTAACTGCGTCCATGTTACCCACAATATTTGTCCCACCAGAAGATCTTTTAAATGTTCTCCTCCATGAGGATTACCCGCAAGCAAAAGTATGCTGGCAGTAGCTGCAAGGACAAAAGTAATACCTATAACAGCCTCCTGATAGTTTCCCCATTTTTTTTCTATCTGCCCTAACAACCAGGCTCCCAGTAAAGCACTGCTTATTGCGGAAACCTGGATGAACACGGCTCCGAACCGTTCTAGATCAAAATAATGCGCGGCTATAACACCTAATCCGGCAATCTGTGCAATAGCCAGATCAATAAAGATTATTCCTCGTTTTAAAACCTCCTGGCCAAAAGGCACATGGGTCATTAAAACAATCAATCCGGCACAAAAGGCTGGTAATAAAATACTTATATCCAGTCCATCATAATTCATTTAGAATTATCCTTTATTAATTGAATTACATGATCCATCCACTGAAACAGGCTTTCATTCTCATTAACGGTAGAAGGTATAGCAACTGCCTTAATACCGGTTTTTTCCGATAACCATAAAGCGGCTTTGGGATCCTGATAACTGCTGTAAATAATAAGATCGACAGAGGTTTTCTTCACCTGTTTTAATAAAGCTGATAAATGACTACTGCTTGGAGGGACACCTGGTTTGGTTTCTAATTCAGCCACTTTATTTAACTTTAACCACTGTTGTAAATACACCCAGCTATTATGATGGACAATAATAGCTTTACCCTGAAGCTCCCTGGTTTCTTCCTTCCATCGTTTCATGGCCTGATCCCAGCGGGTTTTAAAGTTAGCCAGTTTTTCCGCATATTCTTTACTATGTTGAGGATCAATTTGCTGTAATCTTTGAGATAACTTTTTCGCTACAATCTTTATACGACGCGGATCTAATTGAATATGAGGATTTCCGGCAGCATGTATGTCCCCCATTGAACGATCCAGTACTGTGGGTTTATCCAGCAGTTTGACAGTATCGGTAGCCATAAAATAACCTTTCTGTCCCGGCTGAACTTTTGAATTAGCTGATTTACGTAATAGCACGGGTAACCAGCCGGTTTCCAGTCCCGCACCACTGCAAACTAATAAATCAGCCTTTCGTATTTTAGCAATCAAACTTGGACGGGCCTGAATATAATGCGGATCCTGTCCGGCGTTTGTAGCACTGAATGTGGAAACTAAAGAACCGCCTAATTCCTTACTCAGTGCCACCCATTCAGGTTCACAGGCAAAAATATTAATTTTGGCGGCTGCATAAGCAGTATGAATAGCAATCAATATTGAAAAAATAACTATAAATAAAATTTTTTTTGTGTTCATTTTGTAATAACCTTTGTAGTGACCTCTGTTTGTGGCTATTAGTAGCTATGAGCACCATGAGAACCCATGCTGAATGTGTATTGCAAAAACAATTGATTATCAGAATCCTTATAAGATTGATCATTGTTATACTGTAACCTGATACGGCTGAATTCAGAGGGTAGCCATTCCAGCATGGCACTATAACGTTCGGGCTTATAACCGTGTCTCTCCAGACCGGCATTCTCCAGTACCAGATAATTTGAACCCTTAGTATGACTGGAAAGGTGATCATAACGTAAACCGGTACGCCACTGTTTGTTCATCTGGTAGATAGCCTGGGCATACCAGCCTTTCTGATCACCATGATAAGAACTGGTATCAGCTGATAAAAAGTCATTTAAAGCAATATCTCCATCTTCATCCCTGTCAAAATACTCAAACTGTAATTTTAAGTTATCAGTACGGGTATTAGGGGTCCATTTATACACCAGATTAATGGCGTTAATTTCACTATCCCCATTAAAAATGGTGCTTGAGTCATTTAAATTTTCACTTTCTCGATCGCCTACATTTGAAGCCTTCCAGTGGCTAAGCCCAATTTGCCAGCTGTTTTCACTGTTAATATCTCCCCCAATTCTGGCAAAGGCAGTCCAACTGCCAACCCCATTATGACTGCCTGAAGCTGGAAATGAGCTCCCGGAAAAGAGTTCTGTACCCACTTGAACAAACAGGTCTGTCGGAGCAATATAACTGATCTGTACACCGTCATCTCTGTACTGATCACCAAAAAGAGCACGATAAACCAGTGGTGCATCGGCAAAATCCCAGGTATGGGCATGTTGCTCATTCAGATACCCCATAGATGAGTAAAACCGTCCCATTTTAATGGTCAAACCGTCAAATAATGCGGATGTCTGTGCATAAGCTTCTTCAACTTCTGCACTGCTACCCTCATCATCTTCAGCAAAGGCAATGGTGGCTTTGCCGTAAAATAACTGATCGATATTAGCGCTGATAGTTAATTCACTTTCACCTATACTAAACCCTTCGGGAACCAGTCCGGCTTCATCACCTAGTGAAAAGCCAGGTAGTTGATAATTATCCGGATTATTCTGATAACTGGCATACCGACCATCCAGAATTAAACTGATTTCAGGATTAAAACTGTTTTTAGCAATCATTTTCTGGCTATCATCACTGGCCAGTTCAGCTTCTTCAGCCTGCTCCTGAACATTGGCCAGGGTTTGTTCATTCTTTTTTGCTGCCTGTTGAGCCGCAAGCAAGCCTTTTTCGAGTGCCTGTATGCGTTTTTCATAATCCTGTTTTAATTGTTCAATCTGCTGTTTGAGCAGCTCTATCTGTTCATCAGCCATTACTGGAGTAGTAAAAGCACAAACAAAACTGGCAGAAATAAATAAAAATAATGTTTTTTTCATAAACTATTCACTTGTCTTTTGTTTAGATTTAATCATAGGTATGTCTTTAAGGA
>JBHNNM010000146.1:0-6319 GCA_048563625.1 Gammaproteobacteria bacterium
CTAGCCTAATCAGGTTTTAAAAGTAAAGAGAATACTAATATTAGCCAATAATTATACTTCTTGCCTGATCCCGATCTGCATCATCATTTGATGTGTCTCCCCTGGCTGAACCAGCACCTCATTATCTGCTGTATTGGCTACCTCAACACACACCATGGACTGCCAGCCCTTATCTGGCATATCAGCCATAGCTTTTGAATTTTGCTCCCATGGATTCCAGATAATAGTTGACATAGATCCGGTTTTGGAAATTTCAATGGTTCTGTTTAACTGCTTATCCACAATTGCAACACTAGAACTGGTATCCACATAAATCCGGTCCGTTTCTGCCTCCAGAATCAGGTCTCCACCCTGTCTGAATACATGGTTGTTTAGCAGCTTGTCAATATAGTCCGTATTATCAAGTCCTTTAATAACAACATCATGAATATCAGCAATTTTAAAATAACTGTGCAGGGCTTCACTAATACGAGCCGGGTATTTGCCAGTGTTTTTTGTGATCAGTTCCATACTCAGCTGCTCACCAATGACAAGGCGTAAACTCAGTCTGGCTTCAAAATCACTTTGCAGGTTCAGATATTGTTCGCAAACCGATTCACAGGGCAGTTTTAACACCACCTCGGTAGTTTCATCTTTCAGGGTGGTAACAGCTTTTACCTTCCAGTTGGAGATCCGTGCAAAACCATGAGCAGGCAATTTAATATCATTGCCAGTGCTTTTGTCTCCTGACTTTATAGCTCCAAACCAGGGCCAGCATACTGAAACGCCTCCCCGTATGGCTTTACCCTGTTTATATACAGCCTTTTTACTTTGCCACAAAACCGGCTCAGACTGACTATGTGGTTGAAAATCAAGCAACTGACCTCCATAAAGACTGATACGGGCTTTAGCCATCGGGTTGTCAATGTCCATCAAAATAAAACCTTCCGGGGACTTTAAAAATTTAACCTGTTTATTATCTGCAAATTTTTCATTCAGTTTCTGAATCATAATTTATTGATTTCCGGTATTAAAAACTTCCCTGATGGGTGATAAAGTCGTAACAGTCCTGTACACTTTAAGCAAACCTGTTTATTTATGAATTCGTAAAAAGGATATTGTCATGATTCGTAATCTGAGTAAAGCATTCCTGTTAAGTCTGCTGCTAATTCCCGCTATTGCACTGGCAGATATTGCCGTACTGGTACATGGTTTTCACAGCTCCAGCAATATCTGGCGAAAATCAAGGATTATAAACATACTGGCGACTCATGGCTGGCGCGATGCAGGCTATTATTTACCTGTCCAGGGTAATGTGGCATTTCCCGTACAGGGGCTGGATAACCAGTCGCCCCGTCAGCTGGTGACTGCAGAACTGCCCTCGGATGCCCCCATAGAAATACAGGCTGATTTACTTGGCCAGTATTTAAAGGACATTCACCAGCGCTTTCCTGACCAGATGATCCATCTAATTGGCTATTCTGCCGGTGGTGTGGTCGCTCGCCTGTCACTGGTACATAACCCAGATTTACCCGTTGTACAATTGATAACCATAGCATCTCCACACCTGGGAACACCGATAGCTGAATTTGCCCGGCTGACCAAGAACACCCCTTTTGGTTTTATGGCGCCCATAGCCGGTATAAAAGAACTGGATGCCTCAAAACGATTATTTAAACAGTTAAGCCGGGAAAAAGAGAATTATTTCCTGTTCTGGCTTAACCGCCAGCCACATCCAGAAATTCTATACACCTCAATTATCAGGGCTGACGGCTCCATTATGAAAGGTGATATTTTTGTACCATCCTATAGTCAGAATATGGCTTTTGTACCCGCAATTGGGAAACGAGCAGAAATCATTATGACCCCTGGCAACCACTATCTGAAACCTACAGATGGTTATTTACTGCTTAATTTATTGCCATAACAGGGTGGGAGCATACTTTTAATAATTCTCATTTAGACGCAAATACCGTATCCATTGACCGCACTCCTTGCTGAAGACGCCGTGAATCCATCCATGGAGGCTTTTCGGCAGCATCCCTGCTGCCGAAACTTCATCAAGAAGCACGGTCAATGGATACTCAGTGGCTATAAATATAATATTTTTACATATTGAACATATTTTAATCGAAGTATGATCCGGCCCTGATTGCCATAAACCTTTAATACACAGGGTGTTTGACACTAACGCCCTGCCCCATGATAATAAGCACTCCTCAAGCTTAAATTTAGGATTATTATGCCTCCCAAAAGCC
Source organism: Gammaproteobacteria bacterium (assembly GCA_048563625.1). GTDB lineage: Bacteria > Pseudomonadota > Gammaproteobacteria > GRL18 > GRL18 > JANELJ01. The sequence goes on from JBHNNM010000146.1 coordinate 2,238, forward strand.
GTTATTTTCAGGATCTTGAGCAATATCGCCAAGATATGCTCATTAAAGCCGAACTTTGTGGCATCCCCATGCAGTTTGCTACCACCTGGGGGCTGTTTTCACCCAAGGCCATTGATGAAGGTTCCCGGCTAATGCTGGATCACATCCAGGTGGAAAGTGATGACAACTGCCTGGATATCGGCTGCGGTTATGGTCCATTAGGTTTAACCATTGCCAAACTGGCGCCGCAGGGTAAAACGACTCTGGTAGACAAGGACTTTGTTGCTATTGACTACACCAATAAAAATATCAAATTAAACAGGCTGGATAACTGCGAAGCTTTTTTAAGTAACGGCCTCAACCAGACAGGCAAACGGCGTTTTAATCTGATTGTTTCTAATATACCCGCCAAGGTTGGCAATGAACTATTGAGCCTGTTTCTTTATGATGCTCTGCAGCATCTTGAACCGGGTGGACGTTTTTATGTTGTCACTATCAGCGGCATACGTAAATACATAGAACGATCCTTCAAGGAGCTTTTCGGCAACTATAAAAAAGTTAAGCAGGGAAAGACCTATACCGTAGCCATGGCGGTTAAACAGTAAATGAGAATCAGTGATAAATATTTCAATTGTTCTGCGGTTAATCCTTTAATTAGCCTTATTCTTCTGTTTCTATTAACTGGCTGTGGTGATAAAGGCAGCGACTCCGACTCCAATACGACCACCAGTCAATCCGTTTCAGAGTACTCCACATCTTCCACTGAAAATAAAACAGAAAGCAGTTCTCCAGTTACATTCAGTCAATATTCTAAATCCGACTGGCCGACTATTAAACGCTCTGGTGTGCTACGCATTATTGCCCCCCATTCCTTTAAGTACAACCCGGTTACTAAAGATAAACCCATTACTTATAACAGTGAATTAAAGTTTATTATTGATTTTGCCAGGTTTCATAAACTCAAACCGGCATTTATCACCGTAAAAGAATTCAGTAATTTAATCCCTTCTCTTAATGAGGGCCTGGGTGATGTTATTGTTGCCAATCTGACCATTACCGACGCCCGAAAAGAGCTCATAAATTTTACCATTCCTGTCACTTATGCCAGTGAAAAATTAATTGTTTCCCAGTCTTTTACAAAAAAACTAAACCGCAAAAACCTCGGAAATATGAAAATCGGGGTTCGAAAACAGACTACATACTGGGATACCGTACAAAAATTAAAGCTGGAAAATCCAGAACTTAACATAGTTGAACTGGATGACAGTATCACCGAGGAACAGAAGTTCAACAAGGTTGTTTCGGGTGAACTGGATGGCGTTATAGAAGACAGTAATCGCCTGACCCTGTTTCTGACACAACGCAATGATATTAAAGCAGCGCTTTCCCTGACACCGGAGCATCCTGTTGGCTGGGCTGTAAGAAAAAACAACCCGGAACTACTTAAACACCTGAATGAATACATTACCAGTCAGAAACTGACTCAATACATCCAGGACATACAACTGGGCGATCTGGATATTATTAAAAAAAATAAACAGCTCAGGTTAATTACCCGTAATAATGCTTCCACTTATTTTTTATGGAAAAACCAGCTCATGGGATTTGAGTATGAGCTGATTAGGGAATTTGCCAAACAGCAGAAAGTTAAACTCAAAGTACTGGTAGCCAGTGATTTTCAGGAAATGGTTCAGTGGCTTGAGCAGGGTTATGGCGATATTATTTCTGCAGGATTAATAAAAACACCTGAGCGGGATAAACTGCCGGTTTTGTTTACTGAACCTTATCTGTTTGTTCAGGAACTCATTGTACAGAGACAGGATGATAAACCCATTAAAGATCTGGCCCAGTTGCAGGGTCGAACCTTTTATGTAAGACAAAGCAGTTCCTACTGGAACACTCTGGTTAAATTACAGGAACAACTTAAAAGCCAGAATATTAGTTTTACTATTAACACAGTCCCCGAAACCATGGAAACTGAGGAAATCATCAGGGAAGTAATTAACGGTAAATTTGATCTGACAGTAGCCGATTCCCATATAGTTGCAATTGAACAGAGCAGGCACTCAAAAATACAGGCTCCAATGACCCTAAGCGGTGAACAGGGACATCGCTGGCTGGTACGCAAAAACAACCCGAAACTGCTGGCCGCTCTGAATAAATATATTAAAAAGGAATATAAAGGCTTATTTTACAATATTACCTTTAATAAGTTTTTTAAAAATTCCCGTAAATTATTTGATGCAGACAAACGTGACCTGAATGATAATACTATATCTAAATATGACGATCTGATAAAAAAGCTTGCGCAGGAATATGACTTTGACTGGCGTCTGATTGCAGCTCAGGTTAATAAGGAAAGTCAGTTTAACCCCAAAGCAAAATCCTGGGCAGGAGCTAGGGGCTTATTACAGGTCATGCCTAAAACAGCCAAAGAAATGGGTATAAAGGACATGCACAGCCCTGAAAACGGCTTACGGGCCGGGGTAAAATACATGGCTTGGCTGCGTAAACAACTGCCGGATGATATACCGCCAGATGTTAAGGTCTGGTTTACTCTGGCTGCTTATAATGCCGGTTTAAGCCACCTTAAGGATGCCCGTATTCTCGCTAAACAACAGGATTTAGATCCTGACCGCTGGTTCGATCATGTTGAAAAAGCCTTTTTATTATTATCGAAACCCAAATATCACAAAAAGGTCCGTTTCGGCTATGTTCGCGGTATTGAACCGATCACTTATATCAGGCAGATACAGGTACTTTATCATCTGTACAGTAAAAAATTTCCCGATAAGGAACACACTTGAAAGCCGATTTAACAGAAACACAATCAACGGAAGCACAACAAAACATAAATCGTAATAACCGGGATATGAACAATAGCAGTGGATTTTCTTTCAGTCAGATCATCCAGTCTGCCCTGTATTATAAAAAAGAACTGATAATGGCCAATATTCTGGCTATTATTGCCGCCCTTCTCTTCTGTCAGTCCCCATCCCATTAATTCTGTCGCTGATGGTGGATGAAGTGCTGCTTAACAAACCAGGCACAGCTGTTGACCTGATGAACCATGTGCTGCCTTCAGCCTGGCAGACGGCCAGTATTTATATTATTACAGCTTTGTTTGCTTCCGTACTGCTGCGCCTGTTTGCCGTGGCCTTAAACGTTTCTCAAATGCGGATATTTACCATTATCGCCAAATCAGTCACGCTTTCCATGCGTGAAAAACTGGCCCGTTATCTAAAAAAAATAGCCATCAGTGAATATGAAACCATCGGCAGCGGCGGTTTCGCTTCTCACTTTGTTACGGACATTGAAGTCGTTGATCAATTTATCAGTGCCAGCATCAGTAAATTTATTGTACCGGTCTTATCTATCATAGGCACAGCCATTGTACTGTTATGGATTAACTGGCAACTGGCCCTGATACTGCTGATCTTTAATCCACTGGTCATTTATATCACTATCCTTATGAGCAAGCGGGTTAATAAGCTTAAATTAAAAGAAAACAATGCCATCGCTATTTTTCAGCAGGCACTGGTGGAAACACTGGACGCCATACATCAGATCCGGGCGGCCAACCGAGAAGAGCACTATATAAAAACCCTGATTAAAAAAGCCGTTCAGGTTAAAAAACATTCCATTGCCTATTCCTAGAAAACTGACGCCGCCGGACAGCTTTCTCATGTGGTTTTTTTATTTGGTTTTGATGTCTTTCGTGCCATCAGTATGATCAAGGTACTGACTTCCGATCTGTCTATAGGTTTAATGTTTGCAGTATTCGGCTACCTCTGGTACATGATGGGGCCGGTTCAGGAAGTATTAAATATTCAATATGCCTACTACAGTGCCAGGGCTTCTCTTAACCGTCTGAATAAAATATTTGCACTGGAGCAGGAACCGGTTATTGAAGCTAAAGCCGATCCGTTTAAAGACAAACAAACCGTATCGGTACGGCTGGAAAATATCTGTTTTAAATATCCTGAAAAAGATGAAAGCATTAACCAGGAAGATGCCGACTCTGTTCCCATTATTGAAGATGAGTCCTGTTCAGCCGACACCAAATACATTCTTAAAAATCTGTCACTAAGCATAAATGAAGG
>JBHNNM010000147.1:0-4185 GCA_048563625.1 Gammaproteobacteria bacterium
TCTTTTATAACAGGGAAAGACTACATTCTGCCAATGATTATTTATCGCCAAAAGATTACGAAGAACTACAGAAAATGGCTTAAAAAACTGTCCGGAAAAGTGTTGACAGATCATCCTGATCTGCGCATAGATAAAAATACCAGTAAAGAATAGCAGACCCGCCTTGAATACCGTTTTGAACACCTGTCTTCTAAAGCCGCAGTTAAATACAGTCCCGATTCCTACGGCATGGGTGAGTATTACAATTACGAGCTGGGTGTGGCCGTACCGGTAAAAAAACTGTTCTCCGTTGAAACTCGCTAGGGCTGGAACCAGTTTAAAAACAAGCCTGAAAAGGGCGCTATGAAAGACTACCAGGACTGGAGTGTAGGTATATCCACTACCTATAAGGGAATAAAGCTAAAAGTGGACTATATTGACATCAACGCCGGTGAAAAATCTGAAGAATGTTCACAGAGCTTCCCTTGCGAAGGCAAAACCGTTTTTAGTATTATTAAAAATTTTAGACCAGTCTGCCTAAAACCTAACCTCCCCCCTCCTAATATGAAACAGATAATACAGTGAAGGGATCACCAGCAAACTCACCAGCATGGAAAAACTCAACCCCCAGACAATAACGACCGCTAGGGGCTGAAGCATTTCGGCGCCTTCACCAAAACCAATGGACAAAGGCACCATACCCACTACGGTGGTTATGCTGGTCATTAAAATCGGTCGCAGTCTTAAACGGGCAGCATGAGTGATAGCCGTTACCAGAGCCAGCCCTCGGTTTCGTTCCAGTTCAATCTGTTCCACCAGGACAATGGCATTATTGACCACAATACCGGCCAGCATAATCAGGCCCAGCCAGACCGGCATGGAAACCGGCAATTCTCTAAAGTACAGGCCGCCGGCGACACCAATGATCATAAAGGGAATGCCCAGCAGGATCACCAGCGGATTCTTTAACGACTCATACTGAACCGCCATAACGACAAATACCAGGAAGATGGCCAGAGCAAATAATATTAGGCTCATATCACGGCCTTCTTTAATCTCCTTATTAGCACCGCCGTCATACAGATAATAGCCTTCGGGTAAGAGGAAATCTTTAAGCGTCTGTTCAATCCGGGTCATTACGGCCAGCAGATCATCATCCTTAACCAGGCTGGCCGTTATGATGTTTGATTAGAATGTGTTTTAAGTCATCATTGGACAGGACTTCCGAGCGGGGCAGGCGCAGACGGATATTGTATTCTCGGTCGCCTTCAATAAAATCGGATACCACAATACCGTCCAATGCCACCTTTAAGGCATGGCCTATGTCCCTAGCATTGACACCCAGATCGGCAGCCCGTTTGCGGCGGATCTTTATTTTTAACTCCTTATGAGTTTCCTTGTAGGTCTGCTTCAGGTTTCTTAATCCGGGTACAGAGCGGAGTTTATCAACCAGCTGGTTGCCGATATCATTGAGTACCTGCAGATTTTCACCCTGTACTCTCAGACTTATTTTTTCATCGCTTTTACCCAGGCGGACACCGCGCACACCGCGTACAAACATTCGTGTCTTTATACCCACCAGGTTCAGTTTATTGATTTTGGGTTTGATCATAGCGATCCACTGCTGGGCACTCAGGTTACGTTGTGAGGATGGAAGTAGCTGGATCTTGATGGAACTGCTGTTGCTACTTTCACGTTGTGAACGGCCAAAGATACTGCCGCCAATGGTACTAAAAACGGTAACGACATCCTTATCGTCCAGCAACAGGTTTTCAATTTTGTTGACCACGTCATCCATTTCATCCAGGCGCATGCCAGGCTCACCGGATATGCTTAGATAAATTCGACCTTCATCAATCTGCGGCAGAAAGATCTGTTTTTCATTGATAATATACTGGCTGCTGAAATATAAGGCCGGTATTAAAATAATAAATGGCAGCCAGGAATGGCGCACGATAAACCTTACACTGCGCTCATAACTGTCGGCAATAACAGTAAACAGGCGCAAGGGGCGGTGATCTTTAACTGGCTTTAAACGGGCTGCAAGACTTGGTACCAGGGTGAGCGATACCAGCATAGAGGAAATAATGGCCGCCGAAATGGTAATGATCAGTTCCTGAAATAACAGGCCAGCCAGACCGCCCATAAACAGGAAGGGGAGTACCGCAGCCAGATTAGTGCTGGTAGAAGCTACAATGGCGCTGTTTACCTCATTGGCAGCTAAAAGTGCAGATGCGGTATTATTGTCAGAGCTATTCTTTTCAAAATCATCATTTTCTGATTTCTGTAATGACTGCTGCTGATGCCGGGAAATGTTTTCCAGCATGACAATCGTACTGTCCACCAGCATACCAATGCCCAGAGCCAGACCGCCCAGGGTCATAATATTCAGGGTCAGTCCGGTGACTTCCATAATTATAAAGGTAATAACAATGCCCAATGGAATAGCGCTTCCGATGATCAGGGTGCGGCGTAAATCACCCAGAAAAAGATACACCACCAGCATGGCCAGGATGGCGCCGGAAAGGGCTGCGCGGGCGGCGTTATTTAATGCGTGTTTAATAAATACCGCCTGATCATCTACAGCAGTAATATCAATATCTTCGGGTACTAACTTATCGTTCTGTAACTGGGTAATGCGCTGGTGTACAGCATACACGACTTTAATGGTATTGGCCTGGGGCTGCTTCTGCACAGAAAGCTTAACCCCTTCCATACCGTTGAGCCGGATCCGTACCCGTTCATCTTCATGGGTGTCCAGAACCGTTGCAACTTCATCCAGTTTAACCGTATCTTCTATACGCCGGCTGGCTGATCCGGAAAGGGGTAATTGCCTTAATTCCTGCAGTGATTCAAAACGGGCTTCAGTGCGGGTGCTTAATTCATCGGAGGCGGTATAGATGCGTCTGGCGGCAATGTCCTGGTTTTCTGTTTCCAGAATGGTTTCCAGGTCTTTAAAACTTAAATGATGTGAGGCCAGGCGTTGCTGATCCACCAGCACCTGAATTTCCCGTACCAGCCCGCCGCCTACTTCCGTGGAGGCGACACCGGGCAGGTTAATAAACCATTTGCTGAGCTGATAATCGACATAACTTCTTAAATCTACAGGTGAGCGGTGGCTGGAGCTGACAATAAATTCAATAACCGGGATCTGGGACGGATCACGTTTGTAAATAATGGGCGGTTCAATACTATCGGGTAAGAATCGTTTGGCCCGATCCAGACGGTTACTGGCATCACGCAGGGCAATGTCAATATCAGTACCATAGGGGAAGCTTAAATCAACTGAGCTGCGGCTTTCTGTAGTACGGGACTGTACTGAAATGGCACCTTCGGTAATGGCTAGCTGTTCTTCCAGCTGGCGGGTCACCTTGTCTTCCATAATGGTCGCCGGAACACCGGGATCCACGACCCGAACTCGGACATCGGGGTAAATAATATCCGGTAACAGGTTTACGCCCAGACGCTGGTACATAAAAATGCCCAGTACCAGCAGAGCCAAGGCAATCATATTTACGCCAATGGGATGGCGTATTGACCAGGCTGTGGTATTACTGGTGGCCTGTAAGGGCTTCTTTGGTCGCTTCATAGAGGATTAACTTTCTTACCGGGGCGTAAGCCGAACAGCCCTTTGGTGATCACCGTATCACCTTCTTTCAGGCCTTCCAGTACTTCTATCAGCAGCGGGTATTTTTTCCCGGTACGGATATTCCTGCGTTCCACCGTCTGATCGGCCCTGAGAAGATAAACCCAGGCACCTTTCTGGTCATAGCGAATAGATGATACCGGGATCACCAGGACATCTTCTTTAGGGGTAAATAAATGAATACGGGCCAGCTGACCGGGTTTAGCACCTTCAGGCACCGGGTTAAGACTGGCTTCAATGGTTCCCTTGCGAGTAAATGCGTAATACTTTGCCGTTCCAGACAGTTGTTCCCAGGGCATCAATAATAAAATGAATACTGTCACCTTGGTGGATACGGCTTAAATAAAGTTCAGAAATAGCCACTTTTACAATCAGGGCAGAGGTATCAATCAGGCTTAAAAAGTGTGTATGTAGAGGCAGTACATCGCCGGGTTCAGCCTTGCGTTCACTGATAATACCATCCCAGGGTGCGTTAATACGGGTATAGCTGAGGCGTTTTTTCTGTAAATTAAATTCTGCAGTATCCAGCAGTACCTTCGTTTTAGCGCGGGTCAGCAGTT
>JBHNNM010000147.1:4285-6315 GCA_048563625.1 Gammaproteobacteria bacterium
TTGCGTTCACTGATAATACCATCCCAGGGTGCGTTAATACGGGTATAGCTGAGGCGTTTTTTCTGTAAATTAAATTCTGCAGTATCCAGCAGTACCTTCGTTTTAGCGCGGGTCAGCAGTTCTTTGGAGGTCAGATTGCTGCGCGCCAGTTTTTCCAAGCGGGCATAATCGAGTTTAGACTGTTTTAAAGTGGCTTCTGCTTTATTGTACTCAGCCCGGACAATGGTATCATCCAGGCGGGCCAGCAGTTGTCCTTTTTTTAGCCGATCACCTTCCCGAAAGGGCAGTTCCACTAACAGTCCCTGAACCTGGTTATAAAAGCGTACCGTACGCACGGGTTCCAGGGTGCCGGTTACTATAATTTTATGGTTAAGCGGTTCTCGTTTAGCCTGGATGACTTCCACATTGGGCAGACTCTTGCTGTGTTTTTTGCTGGCGGGCGGCTGCTCATCACAGCCGGTTAACAGCAGAGTAGTTAACAGGCTCAAAATAAGGCCAAAAGCGTAAAAAGTTCGAGGGGTGTTAGTTACCGTCATATTATTCTTTTTTATTAATGGGCGGAAATTTGAAGCGTATTGAAACTATTACCTTTTATCTCTTAATTGATTAGAATACCCGCTTTCTGTCTGATAAAGCAATACTATGGCCATACGTACCCGTTATACCGATGCTCCGCATAAAAATCGTCATGATCTGGCGAATCTTCGGCGTATTGTACCATTTTTATGGGAATATAAAGGCCGGGTTATTATTGCCCTGAGTTTTCTGATCCTGGCCAAAGTGACTACGGTCGGTGTGCCGCTGGTGTTAAAGCAGATTGTGGATGCGCTGGACCCCCGTTCTCTGCAACTGGTGCTGCCGGTTACCCTGTTGCTGGCCTATGGTGCGCTGCGTCTGGCCAATGTACTGTTCAGTGAACCGCGTGACACGATTTTTGCACGGGTTCGTTACCATGCTATGCGCAAGCTCTCACGCAAGGTGCTCAGTCACCTGTATTCACTGTCCCTGCAGTTTCATCTGGAACGCAGAACCGGCGGTATTTCCAGAGATCTGGAGCGGGGTACTCGGGCGCTCTCCAGTATTATGAACTACCTGGTATTTAATATTATCCCCACTATTGCTGAATTTCCTCTGGTAGCCGTTTTACTGCTGGGGGATTACGATATTCGATTTACCATTGTTACCTTCAGTACTGTGCTGGTATATATAGTGTTTACCCTATCAGTGACTAACTGGCGCATGCATATCCGCCACCGCATGAACCGTCTGGATTCACAGGCTAATTCTATGGCGGTGGACGGGCTGATTAATTATGAAACGGTTAAGTATTTTAATAATGACAATTATGAGCTGGACCGTTATGACCATACCCTGAATGAATGGGAAGATTCGGCGGTAAAAAGCCAGGCTTCCATGTCGCTGCTTAATTTTGGTCAGGGCAGTATTATTGCCGTTGGTGTGACTCTGATGATGTTTCTGGCGACTCAGGGCGTTGTTGATGGTGAAATGACTATCGGTGACCTGGTGCTGGTTAATGCCCTGATGCTGCAATTATTTATCCCGCTGAATTTTTTAGGCATTATTTACCGCTCCATGATGCATTCGCTGGCGGATATCGACCTGATGTTTGCTCTGCTGGATAAAAAGAGTGATGTGGTGGATGCACCGGATGCCGGTGAACTGACTGTCAGTGAAGGTGTCGTTCAGTTTGACAGGGTCAATTTTGGTTACCAGACAGAGCGACAGATCCTGCATGATGTCAGTTTTACCATTTCTGCGGGCAAAAAGCTGGTTATTGTCAGCCCCTCGGGTGCCGGTAAATCGACCATTTCACGATTATTATTTCGTTTTTATGATGTTAACAGCGGACGGATCACGATTGACGGCCAGGATATCAGCAAGGTCACTCAGACTAGGGGCTGTTGATCTTTTGTGTACAAAATTTAACCATTCCACATAGGAAGCCACACCATACAACAGCCTAACGCTAATGTACTGGCATAGTTTCTTTCCAGCTTATCATAGCGAGT
>JBHNNM010000148.1:0-6315 GCA_048563625.1 Gammaproteobacteria bacterium
AGAAGCACTAAAACAAGCCGCTTAAACAAGGAAGCTTATGTCAGAAAATCTACTGACGACAGGACAGGTCTGCCTAAAAATAGGCTCTGGCAGCCAATTTGGCTTGTCGGGTGCTGAGAGATGCCAATAGCCGTCAACGAGTACATAGCCTGGAGGCTAATTTCAGTTGCTAATGATGCCCTCCGTTTTAATTTTCTGCTTTTTCGGCCAATCACTAATTATGATTTTTCGAGGTTCGTCATGAGTGTCTCGCTGATAGGCCGTAGCGGCGCACTTGCCTTCATCAAAGCCAAGCGCCTTCGTATTCCATTGTTCATGGAACGTGTTTCTGCTGGTTTTCCCTCACCAGCGCAGGATTATGTTGAGCAAACGCTCGACCTTAACGAGCTTTGCATCAAGCGACCGGCTGCAACGTTCTTTGTGCGTGTTGAAGGTGATTCAATGATTGATGCAGGGATTCACCCAGATGATATTCTGGTGGTTGATCGCTCTGTCCAAGCCGAACACAGTGACATTGTCATCGCGGGTATCCATGGTGAACTCACGGTAAAGGAGCTTCAACTAAGGCCGTGCGTCAAGCTGATCCCAAGAAACCAAGCGTATGAGCCCATCCATATTCCTGAAGGGACAGAGTTAGAGATATTTGGCGTGGTCACCAATGTGGTGCGAAACATGCGCCGCAAGTCGTGACTATCCCATGCCTGTATTTGCCTTGGTGGACTGCAACAACTTTTACGCCAGCTGTGAAAAGCTGTTTCGTCCTGATTTAAAAGATACGCCGGTTGTGGTGCTGTCCAACAATGACGGCTGCGTGGTTGCACGCTCGCGTGAAGCTAAGTTACTCGGTATAAAAATAGGCGTACCCGTCTTTCAGATCAAAACTGAAATGCAGCGTCATGGCATTTTGGCTTTTTCGTCCAACTATGCGCTGTATGCAGATTTAAGCAGTCGAGTGATGCGCACTTTGGAAGAGATGGCACCACGAGTAGAGGTTTACTCCATTGACGAAGCTTTTTTGGATTTAACCGGTATAGAGTCTGCCCTATCCCTTGTCGAGTTCGGACAACAAGTGCGAGAGCGCATAGGCCACTGGATTGGGATCACCGTCTGTGTAGGCATTGCACCGACTAAAACACTCGCCAGGCTGGCTAACCATGCCGCCAAGAAATATCCCGCTACTCAAGGGGTTGTAGACCTGACCAATCCAGATCGGCAACGTCGATTGCTCGCATTAGTCCCAGTTGATGATGTTTGGGGCGTTGGTAGACGGCTTTCAAAGCGATTAAATGCTTTGGGTATCACCATAGCCCTAGACCTAGCAAATGCCTCTCCTGGAGCCATCAGAGACCAGTTTTCAGTGGTTTTAGAGAGAACCGTCAGAGAGCTCAATGGCGAGTCGTGCATTGAACTTGAAGAGATACCACCAACTAAGAAACAAATTGTCTGTAGCCGTTCATTTGACGTAAAAGTAACGCACTTTGAATTGTTACGTGAGGCCGTATGTGAATACGCAACCCGCGCCACTGAGAAGCTTCGCAAAGAACAGCAGCAAGCCAAAGTGCTGACCGTGTTTATACGTACCAGCCCCTTTAAGGACAACGAGCCGCAGTACAGCAATTCCGCATCGTGCGAGTTGTTGATCCCCAGTTGCGATACGCGTGATTTTATCGAACTGGCCAATCACTTACTCAAGCGGATTTGGAAGGATGGTTTTCGTTATGCCAAAGCGGGCGTCATGCTGTCTGACTTTTACGATCCTGGTATGTTTCAGCCAGGACTATTCGATGACGTATCGACCCGCTCTAATAGCCAGCAGTTAATGTCTGTATTGGACACCATTAACCAAAGCGGTGCCGGAAAGGTTTTCTTTGCTGGACAAGGACTCAAGAAAGATTGGTCGATGAAGCGAGAGCATTTGTCTCCCGCTTATACAACACGCTGGGACCAGTTACCGCGAGTGAAGTAGCGCAGTTGACTCAATACGCATTCACTCTGCGACGCAGCATGTTGAGCTTATCAACCTGGCGTCGAATATCACTGAAGAATTCTTCTTTCTCCATGGCCAGCGCTAGCTCCCATTCTTTGGCCAAACCTTGGCAATCTAAAAATGCGTATCTCAGCTTCGTCTTTGAAATACGCAGTCCTTTACTAAAGACTACGCGCTTGCCTCGTTGACCGTGAAAGCTGTTGATATACCACTCTATGCCAAAGCCATACTTAAAGTCTCTGATACGGACACCAAGCAGACCCCAGTCTTTAAAGGGCTCATTCTCACGAACCTTGTAATGGGTAACCCAAAAGTCATCAACTTCAGCTCGTGCCAGCGCTTTTAGCCTGTCCGTTTCTTGCTGAAGTAAATCTGATACCTCTGCTTTCCATTGTTCATTGACGATTTCTACCAAACCAATTTCCCCATCCAATTAACCCCAAAAGCCAAAACCACTATCCGTTTGGCTTTTGGATCGAAACGCCAAACGTAAAACTGCCGTAACAATCACTATTTGGCGTCTCGATATAAATCAACTCGTGCAATCCCATACCTGACAAGGGATACAGGCCGATTTCACTTAAAAACGCCTAAAAAGACGTATTGCCATGAAAATACAAACCGTTTGGCAAGTTCAGGCCAGAATGCAAACGACGTTTGGCGTCTCGATTTTTTTGGCTAGGTTATCCGCCGCCAAACAGAGCCTATTCTCATACTTTTGTGAAAATGCAATAGGCAGATAGATGAAAGGATTTGTCACCTTTCTGCCCACCGCCAGTGCACCGAATCCTGATAATGACATTTGAGTGAACCGCCAGAGCACTTGGGCATGCCCAAGCGTGACCAGCGCGGTTGATTGAAAACCGTTAGAGCACTTTGAGTGCACAGGAGATAAGTATGTTTGTACTAGGCGTAGATATCGGTTACTCGAACCTGAAGCTGGCAATTGGCCAATCAGGCAGTGAACCGAAAACCATTATTCTGCCTGCGGGTGCCGGTCCTGCGGATCGTATGCCGGAGCGTATCGGTGGAGGCAATGATGAAACTTGTTTGTATGTATCTGTCGATAATGAGCGTTGGGCCGCTGGTGTGCCTGCTGGACGCCTTCAAGGCTGGGAACGAGAGCTTCACCCGGAATATCCCACCACAAAAACCTATAAGGCGCTTTTTCATGCTGCCTTGTTAATGGCTGAAACAGAATCCATAGATTTGGTTGTCACTGGATTACCGGTTTCCCAGTTTCATGAACCACAACGTAAGTCTGACCTTGTGCAGCGTTTAAAAGGTGTCCATCAAGTGACGCCTAAGCGCAGCATCACTGTTCATGACGTCAAAGTGCTGCCGCAGCCTGCCGGTGCCTATATGGATCTGGTTCAAACAGGTGGAGATTTGGGCTTGGTTGAAGAAGGTCGCGTCGTCGTCATCGATCCCGGCTTTTTTTCTGTTGATTGGGTTGCCCTTGAGGCCGGAGAAATTCGCTACAGCTCATCAGGAACCAGTCTTCAGGCAATGTCCGTACTACTGGAAACGATTGATAAGCTGATTTCGGAAGATCATGGTGCCAAAGTGGGTATGGATCGACTTGAAAAAGCCATGAGAACCGGCGACTTGCAGGTGCTGCTATTTGGAGAAAAAGTCGATATTTCACCTTATCTGAATGCTGCCATGAAAAAGGTAGCGCCTGTTGCTCTTACAGCCATGCGCCAATCCATGCGTGACGAAAGCATCAATGCGGACTTGGTTTTGATCGCCGGAGGTGGAGCCTTGGCTTATAAGGAAGCAGCCAAGGAGATTTTTTCACGAAGCAAGATCATCGTGCCGGAACAGTCTGTTTTGGCGAACGTCCGAGGCTTCTGGTTTTATGGGGCCTGATCATGAGAGTTGTCGTCAACATTCCCCCAAGGAGCCACCCTGAACTGCTCAAAGAATTGGAAAAGACGCCACCACGGGTACGTGCTGAGCGTCTGCGGATGCTGGCCACCTTTGGCTTAATTCACATGAGCCAACCCAATCTATCCACTACATCTGTACCGGTGGATGGCCTTGCACCGGATGGTGACGTTACTTCTATGAGTACAGCGCCAGAACCCAAAGCAGAATCACGTAAACAATCATTAAAATCAAAACTAGGGCTGGGCTTATAACATGGCGTTATCAGTTAGCTGGCTCGATGCCAGGTTAAATAAAGAAGCAAAAGAAACCGTAGTAAAAGCCGACCGAGATGGGCTAAGTGCTCGGGTATCGCCCAAGGGCAAAATTGTTTTTCAGTTTCGCTATCGTTTCGATGGCAAGCAACAGCGGGTAGACATTGGTACTTACCCACTTATGAAGCTTGCTGAAGCTAGGAATGAGCTGGATAGGTTAAGGGCAGTACTTGATCAAGGCCGAAACCCCAAGCTCTACCTACAGCAAGAACGGGCCAAGTATTCTGCTAACCAAAGCTTCGAATCGATTTTTCGAGACTGGATAGACTCTGCCGGTAAGCAAGGGTTAAAGGAAAAAACGTGGCACTACCAAAAACGCAGCAGTGAAATATATTTGCTGCCCCGACTTGGCAAGTATCCATTAACTGACATCAATGAATTGTCCTTGCGAAACTGTCTTCGTGAGGTTTCGGAGTCGTCCCCTTCGAACACAGAGCGCCTAGTGTCTGTACTGCATAAGTTCTATGACTGGCTGATTGATGAACAAATTTTGGAAATTAACGCTGCCGCAGGGATCACAGCAAAGAAGGTTGGCGGAAAGAAAGGCAAACGAACTCGGGTGCTAAATGACAACGAGATCAGGATACTTTGGCGCTATTTGCATGAGTCAAAAATCACTGAGAAGAATCGCATCTACATAAAACTGCTTCTCTTATTGGGAGGGCGCAAGGGCGAACTCATTCAAGCTGAAAAGCATCACTTTGACTTGCAATCTGCAATGTGGACAGTGCCCATAGAGATCCGCAAACAAGGTGAGAAAATTGGAGCGCCGATCATGCGGCCATTGATTAAGCCAGCTATTGAGCTGATTGAACTGGCGATGCAGATGAGCAAATCAACCTACTTGTTTCCCGCGAACGGACAAGAAGAGCTTGCCACAAATGGCTTTGATACCACTATTCCTAACAATGTGAAAATTTGGGCTCGCAGATCGCTTGGTATTGAGATGGAACACTGGTCTATGCATGATCTTCGCAGAACGATGCGAACGCGAATGTCTGCCATCACGACGCAAGAAGTTGCCGAGTTGATGATTGGCCACAGCAAAAAAGGGTTGGATGCTATCTACAACCAATATCAGTACCTGGATGAAATGCGTCATGCTTACGACGTTTGGTATCAACAACTAGAAACCATCATCGAGCCGACAGGCTTTCCATTCAACTGGCGTTTCGGACAATAAAATAAAAGAAAGAGGCTCAGTCCTCTTTCTTCTCATACTCCTCCAAGTCTTCAATGTGCCACAGCTTGTTTCGTGTATTTCTGTTGATACGAGGTTGCGGCAAGCTGCCATCTTTTATTCTTCGCCAGAGCGTCGTATAGCTAATGTGGTAACGAGCCATCACTTCGTAAGATGTTAGAAAAGGGGTTACCTGGTGCGCTACTGCTGTCATCTGCATTCTCCTGAAAATCAATGTAAAGCTATCATCGCCTGATTCATCACTTGTTGATGGTCAGAAAGGTGTATGATTTGTTCAGAAGATCAGCCTTATCAAAACACAAATGTTGCTATTAGGTACTTTTCAGCTCAAACCTATGAATAACAAGGACTACAAGGCGGTTTGTGTCATGAATAGCAATCAACACGCCTAACGAGAAAAATTTGTACACACTGCTTGTACACTCGCAACGATGACACACCAAAAACCACAATGACGAACCCTTTAAATTCATAAACTTATAAACAAAAAACTAGAGATGATCGCATTTATTCCGCTTTTGTAATGTCGAAACCAAAGTACCAAAAGCCGGAGGTACTTTCTTCATCAAACCCAGTAACCACAGGGCCTACAGCCAGATTTGTGTCATGGAATTTTCGCCAATGGCCTCTAAAACGTAATTTGTACTCAAGTTTGTACACACTTTCCTAGGTTACGCTTGAACATCATTTAAAAGCAAAGAAACGAGAAAAAGACAAAAAGCCTTTAAATTCAGTACGTAGAGATGTGATTGTGGTGTGCAGTGAAAGGTGGTTTTAAGCGTTGAAAGGCTGGGCGGTATCAGGGTGAGAGATGATAGCAAAGGTCCTTCGCTTATTGATTTCATTAATAAAATCTTGGTTTGCCATGTATAAATTCTTTTAGTTTGTACACGGATTTGTACACACTTTTGGAAGTACTCTCT
>JBHNNM010000149.1:0-6239 GCA_048563625.1 Gammaproteobacteria bacterium
GGAAAAACTGAATAATAGACCAAGAAAGAGTCTTAACTTTCTTACACCATTCCAGGCAATGCAGAAATCACTTACAAGAACGGGAAATTCATGCGTTGCACTTCAGAGTTGAATCCGCGTCTGTTTCCAAAGTCAGGTTGTAATTCATACCCGCTTCTCTGGCCAGTTGTATGGTTTCCTGACTATAGGCGCCATAGGGCCAGACCATAATACGTGGTTTTTTACCCAGCTTCTGTTCTAATAAATGTGAGTTTTTCTGTAAATCATGGCGTATATGATTTAAGTAAATATGGTCAGAGTCATAACGGCCAGTGTTTTTATTATAACGGCGGGTTATGGCTTCCGCCTGTAAATTATCCTGCGGGTTGCCGATTACACCCTGTGTAAATTAAAACTGTGAGAAGCCATTTCCACCAGACCTGAATCCTGCATTTCACGTAACTGCCGCCAGCTTAGAAAATGCTTTCTGGGAATTTGTTTATTACCGTACTGTACTTTTTTATTGTCCGGTGTTTCCAGCCAGCTGCCGACAATAGCAAACACTGCCGGATAATTATAAAGTTTTAACAGGGGATAAATCTCGGTATAAAAACTCAGATAACCGTCATCAAAAGTCAGTAAAACAGGTTTTTCCGGTAAGCGCTTTTTACCGGCGTTAGCCGCAATAATATCATCCAGGCTGACAGGGTGATAATTATGTGCCTTAAGCCATTCAAAATGCGCTAGCAGGTTTTCTGGTGAAATAGCGTATTGATCTGGATCCAGATCACACTGAGTAATTTTTTTAACATTGTGATAGCAGATGGCTGTAAAGTCAGTTTCTGTATGGTTGGCAGAAAAACCGGGTAAAGCAGACAGTAGGGCAACCGCCAGAGAACAAATTATAAAAACTGTTTTTAACATAGCAGACTCTTAAAATAACCAGTTGACGGAAGCAAAGGCAGATTTTCGTTTTTCCCGATCGCCATCATAATAGTTTCTGCCGACTTTAACACCATAGCTGAAACTCAGGCGTTTATTAAGCACCCACTGATGCTGATAGGCAAATGCCGTTGTGGTTTCCTCATTATACTGGTACTGATCATAACGCCTCAGACTGAGATCAATCACCTGGGTAAAACGGGTATCACTTTTTTTATAACTGAGCCATTCATTTTTTATATTGACTGCATAAGCGGTATCATTTTTCGGTGCAAAATAAGGGCCGCCCGGTCGGCTGTTACTGGAATGGTAGTAGCTCGGCGTCAGCCACATTTTATACTTTGGCTGATTAATAACACGCTGATTAAAGGATAAAGACCAGCTGTCTCTTTTATTACCGTCGGAAAAATCGGTGTATTCATAAGAGGCATTAACTTGTGTCAGTTCGCTGAAATAAAACTGAGCCGCCAGATCATAACTATAACCGTCAATATCATGATAATAGGCTCTGACCGGAACATTGGTGCTGAAGGAATCATAGCCCAGAGATAGCTTCAGAATATCACTTAAATGGTGTTCACTATGCACTGAAAATCCCGGATCACTCTGACTGCTATAGCTGTTGCTCAGTTCAATATCGACTTTATGACCTTTATGCCGGTATTCAAGACCGATTCCCAAGCGTTCATAATAGCCGGTGCCTTCTTCAAAGTCCGCCTCAGTATAGTACTGGTGTAGAAAAGGCCGGTAGCGGTTGTTTATCATTTTATCGTATAAATACGATTCTATGGTCATATCCGAACTGCCGTAATTGCTGTTGTAGTCATTATTACCATTGCTGTCTGAATCGCCAATATCAAACCAGCTTAAAAACTGACGTTTATTGACTAAGACCCAGTCTTCATTGAGATTGTTTAAACTGCTGCTGCCGGGATGCTATTTATTCAGAGTATTAATTTTTTTATCAGCTTCTGGAAATTCATATAAATTCAGCAGTGTATAAGCCTGCTTGATTTGGGTATAGAGATAGTCGGGGTTAAAGGTTTCAGCAATGGCCAGCTCATTGCGGGACTTTTCTGGCCAGCCGCGCCAGCGGTACACCAGAGCCAGATTTTCCCTGACTTCAATATTATACGGTGCCTGAGTACGCAGTTTTTCCAACAGTGTCTGTGCATGTTCAAGCTGATCGGCAAAGGCCAGTATGGTGGCCAGCTGAATTTGTGCCTCCTGTTTTTCAGGATTGAAACGGCTGACCTCTCCACTGTGATCCTTGCGCCATAACGGGGTGCTGTTATTAAGCTTCTCCACCAGTTCTATAGCCTGTTCCGGCTCATTGATATCCATAAGCGCATAGGAAAGCGCCTGTTTGATCCTGAAATTATCCGGATTTTTGTCCAGCAGATAACGATACAGTTTAACGGCTTCATCCGGCTCTTTAATATCCAGCCAGGCTGAAGCAACATTGAGCAGGACATAGTCGGAAATGTTTTCTATATTCAACTGTTCCCGCTGTTTAAGTAAACGGTACTGGCGGATCACTTCATGAGGCTGATTATTTTTTTTCAGAGCCACGATATAATCCTGATGCAGTCGGATCCGGTTGTATTGATCCGTAGATGTCTGCAACTGTTCCAGTTTTTTGTTCATTTCAGACAATAGCTGCTGTAAATCCTTATGCGCCTGTGTATCCCGGGTATATCCCGGGTAAAGCTGTAGCGGTTCCAGCGCAGGCGGTAAGCATAGTAGTCCACCATTAACTTATTCAGTTCATCTTCAATCAGCAGGGTTGTATCATCATCGAGTATTTCCAGTGCCCTGACGGGAGCTCCAGCATAAAATAAATGCAGTACTAACTGGCGTTTATAGCTTCTGCGATCACGGGGAGATTTTTCCTGTTTCAGCAACTGTTGATAAATATAGGCGGTTTGATGATAATTTTTTCCGGTCAAACCATGTCAGCATAATTTTTAATAAATCAGGATGTTTATTACCTTTTAAGTAATACGGCATAAGCTCCTGTTCTATGATAGAAATATTGTTATCAGTACTATTTTTTGCCAGTTCTTTTCGAGCCTGCTGAATCAGTCGCTCAAGTTTATCCGGTGATTTAAATGTGTTAATGACCGCTGAATTGGGAGGTAATGACAGGCTGTCGGCAGGAAGCGGTTTTTTAAAATGCTGCTGGTAATATTTTAAAAGTGAGGAGGTCATCTCTGTTCTGCGCTTTTTTCTGGCGCAAGTTAGCAGGGCGTCATAAATAAATTCCGGAGCCTGTTTTAAATCAATATCAGGATACAGTGCCAGCGCTTCCTTACAATGCCCGGTTTTTACCAGAGTATTAATATAATCGGCCAGATAAGTCTGGTTGTCCGCTTCTTCTTTTAACAGCAGTTCCAGAATGGCACGGGAGGTCTGAATATAACCCATTTCTGCGGTAATTTTCATCACCGCAGACTTATCTTTGCCACGGATCCATTTAGGTGTATTGGGGGGGACAAGCTTATAGCGGGAAAAATAAGTATTGACGATTTTGCGGCTAATATCGGCCTGCCCGGTTTTTTCTGCGGCTTCACCAAGAGCCCGCAGGACATATTCAGGTGTTTCGTTCAGATCAAGCCGATCAAACAGGCTCAGGGCTTTTTTATATTGTTTGTCCCAGATCAGTATGGTGATGTAGTCATTTCTGGCGCCGAAATTATCAGGCTCCAGTTTTAACAGGCGTTCCAGACTGGTTAAGGCGGCTTTAAGATGACCGTTTCTGGCTTCCTGCACCGCCCGTTCACGGGCACCCTGGTACTGTTCCTGGGTATAAAGGCGAAGCGCCTGGGCAGACTGTATGCAGGAACTGAAAAGCAATAAACCTAAAAAAAATCGAACCACTTGCAGTATTCCTGCTCCTAAACTTACTACTTCCCAGTATAGAAGAGAAAAATCTATCGAGCCAGTTTACTGTGTTCCGGCAGGGTGACATTAAGCTCCAGAATGGGGCAGTCATTATCATTGGTATCGAGCTGAACCTGAATGGCATCGGGTTCAATATCAACGTATTTGCTGATCACCTTCATAATATCTTCTTTAAGCTGTGGCAGATAATCGGCTTCATGGCGATGCTGACTGCCGCGCTGGTGAGCGACAATGATCTGCAGGCGATCTTTAGCCATGGAGGCGGATTTTTTCTTTTCCTTGCGGAAATAGTCCAGAATAGCCATTACTTACCTCCAAAAACGCGAGAGAAAAAGCCTTTTTTCTCAGCTGACAAAAAGCGGTGTTCAACATCATTACCCAGAAAACGCTCCACCAGATCATCATAAGCCTGACCAGCAACGCTTTCAGTATCCAGAATAACCGGGGCACCGGTATTAGAGGCCTGTAGGACGGTTTCGGATTCGGGAATTACGCCCAACAGGGGAATGGCCAGAATTTCAATAATATCATCGACACTGAGCATTTCGCCTTCTTCTACCCGTTTTGGGGAATAACGGGTGATAATCAGGTGGGTTTTAACCGGAGCCATGCCCTCAATGACCCGTCTGGTTTTACTGTCGAGAATGCCCAGAATACGATCCGAATCCCGAACAGAAGAAACTTCGGGGTTGGTAACAATTAAAGCCTCGTCAGCAAAAAACAGAGTTTTTAAGGCCCCGAACTCAATCCCGGCCGGGGAGTCACAGATAATATAGTCAAAGGTTTCAGACAGTTCATTAAGGACTTTTTCCACCCCTTCCTGGGTCAGGGCATCTTTGTCACGGGTCTGGGAGGCTGGCAGTATATGCAGATTATCTACCCGCTTGTCCTTGATCAGTGCCTGATTAAGATTGGACTCACCATTGATAACATTGATAAAGTCAAACACCACCCGGCGCTCACAGCCCATAATCAGATCCAGGTTACGCAGACCGATATCAAAATCAATAATAACGGTTTTATGGCCTTTCTGTGCCAGGCCGGTACCGAATGCGGCACTGGTGGTGGTTTTACCCACACCGCCCTTGCCTGAAGTCACTACAATAATTTTTGCCTTTTTTTCACTTTTTGACATTGTCTGATCGGTTCCTTTTGATTGTGCTGTGTTGAATTGTTCAGGGTTGCATTTGAAATTTATGTGAACGTATTAAGCAATCAGGTGATCCATTTCAAGCCGTTCATTGTGCATATAAACCTGTACCGGTGTGCCAATTTTATCCTCTGGAATATCTTCACTCAACAGGTAAATGCCGGCTATGGACACCAGTTCACTTTGCAGACTGTGACAGAAAATAGCGGCTGACTGATCACCCTGGACCCCAGCCATTGCCCGGCCCCGCAAAGTACCGTATACGTGAATATTACCATCAGCCAGTACTTCGGCGCCGGCACTGACCGAACCGATAATGACCAGATCACCGCCTCGGGCATAAACCTGGCGACCTGAGCGAATGGTTTGTTTAACCACTTTGGCAGGTGCTGTACCAAGGGGGACAGTGGCTTCGGCGGCTTCCCGGGGATTAGTTTCAGGTTCCCGATTATCTGCCGGTTGCCCGGTTTCGGGTTCCTGTATCTCCGGGGCGGGCACTTCTGGTTTCTGTTGTTCTGTTACTTCATTTTCCAGTACCGGGATCTCAGGTTCTGATGGTGCGGCTACAGAGGTTTTTTCCGCGCTATGCCTCGCTTCTGCCAGAACCGCCAGACCGGCTGCTTCCAGAAGGGTTTTAACGGCAGGCAGAGCACCTTTGACACCCAGCGGGATAATAGACAGGGACAGTAAAATTTCTCTTAAATCAAAAAAATCCAGATTCTGCTGCTGTTCATTCAGGGTATGCAGATCAATTACCACTGGGGTCTGATTAAAAAAACCGGGGGCCATTTTTACCCGTTCGGTTAATTGTGTTTCCAGAAGTTTAAGATCATTATCAAAAAGCTGTAATAGCGTCAGGGTAAACAGGCTCCCTTTGAGTTCAAAACAGGGTTTATCCATAAATTTGTACTGGTTCGGCTCGCTTGATTATTCAAGGAGTTAAATTTTGAGAAAATGTAACGCTTCAGTAATTTCCACCCTGAACGGGTATGAAAAAATTTGAATTAGTATATCAAAAAAGCAGGCTAAAAACTGATGTCAGTTCTAATTATTTAATTTAAATGCCAGGGGTGATTGATTGTTCAGAATAAGCTTAAAGGACTTTTTATTAGTGCTGTGTTAAAATTCTGCCATTAATTTAGGGGTTGTTCTGCGCTTTAATGAGTGAGATTTTGTCCAAAATAGAACATGCTCTGCTCATCAGGAATGGAGGTTTGCCTGATTTTTAGTTTAAAATATTCGGTATCCCGAATCCCTCTGGCTC
>JBHNNM010000150.1:0-6226 GCA_048563625.1 Gammaproteobacteria bacterium
ACTCACCTATGGAGACATCTATTCTTTTCTTTGATTTTTTATAGTCTTTCATACTACTTTTTCCTGTAATCATGGGCAGTAACCTTAACTACTTTTACATACAATTCTTCATTTATTATTTTATAAATAATACGATATTGAAGGTTTAGACGAGATGAACGGTAACCTTTCCACTCTCCTTTGAGGGATTCATCATGAAAGCCTTTTATCTGTTTTAGCCCTGATGGGCCAGATATGATTACAATATCCTTCCATTTTTCATACCTTTTGAGAATATCTATAGGTAATGAATTCAATTGCTTAATAGCTGTTTTATGTTCATATATTGTCCACATATTAAATATAGTATATATATCATATTTGGTATGTCAACATTCCAGGTATTACGTGTTGTTATATAATCAGGGTGGGATCATACTTTGGTTAAAGGTTAAAATATGCTCATCATGAAAAAAATATTATGTTTATAGGCACTGAGTATCCATTGACCGTACTTCTTGATGAAGTTTCGGCAGCAGGGATGCTGCCGAAAAGCCTCCATGGATGGATTCACGGCGTCTTCAGCAAGGAGTACGGTCAATGGATACGGTATTTGCGCCTAAATAAGAATTATTAAAAGTATGCTCTTGCCCTAGTTATATAGTATTTGTAAAAAAGGATTTTAAGCAATGATAATTACAATAGGGTTTACCACTGGTTTTCAGAAAGAATCTCAGATAAAGGGCGTCGGCTGTCCCAGCCGCTTTCTTCCAGCAGCGGCCTGTCAGCAAAGTGTTCTACATGACCTATACACAAAATAGCCACAGGCAGAGCACCCTGTGGTGCTTTAATTAAACTGCCCAGAACCTCAGGTTCAAAAAAAGACACCCAGCCCAGACCAATGCCTTCGGCTCGTGCCGCCAGCCACATATTCTGTATGGCGCAGGCCACGGAGGCAAGATCCATTTCAGGTATGGTACGTCGGCCAAGAATATACTGTTCACGTTGACTGGTCAGGGAAACTATCAGAAGTTCGGAACATTCCAGAATACCCTCAATTTTCAGCTTCATAAATTCATCCCGGCGCTGCTGCAGGGCATCGGCGGTGTTCAGTCGTTCCTGTTCAACATGGTCGTGGATGGCGTGGCGTAATTGAGAATCGGTAATACGCACAAAATGCCAGGGCTGCATAAAGCCGACACTGGGGGCATGATGTGCGGCTTTAATAAGGCGCTCCAGTAGTTCGGGGTCAATCTCGCTGGGGATAAAATGATGGATATCACGGCGTGATTCTATGGCATGGTAAACGCCGCGGATTTCTTCCTCGGGAAAGCTGTGTTTAGAGTGAGATTTAGAGTGTGCTTTAGTGCCGGTTATATCCGTTTTACCACTCAATGCCTTCCTGGGCCTTAATGCCCTGGTTAAAGGCATGTTTTACCGGTTGAATCTCGCTTACAGTATCGGCAATATCCAGCAGTGCTTTGGGAGCACCGCGACCGGTAATAATAATATTCTGTTGTGCAGGACGATTCGCTACGGCCTGCAGCAGATCATTAATATCCAGATACTTATATTTAAACATATAGGTGATTTCATCCAGCACAATCAGGCGGCAGTCGGGATCACTGAAAAAAGGCAGAGCCTGCTGCCAGACCTGTTCGGCGGCCTGTTTGTCACTGTCAAAGTCTTGGGTATTCCAGGTAAAGCCGGTGTCCATGGTAAATGTAGTCAGATTGCGGTTTAAAGAACAGGATGGATCGGCAAAAAAACGGGTTTCTCCGCAGTCCCACTGGCCCTTGATAAACTGCACCAGTGTACATGGGTGACCATGGCCCAGGGAGCGTAATAAAGTACCCAGTGCCGAAGTGGTTTTACCTTTACCATTGCCGGTAATAACAATCACTACGCCGCGCTCAATATCGGCCTGCTCAATTTTTGCATCCACCACTTCTTTATGGCGCTGCATGCGTTTATTATGTCGCTGAGATTTATCTGTACTCATAGGTCTACTTTTAATGGGCTGCTTTTTAAATTGAAATTAATCTATCTTATGGGATGTGTTAAGATTTCTCAATCTCACAGCTTATAATCACAAAAACAGATTAGTAGAAAAATTAGCAGGTAGTTAAATGGCAAAAGCACTGGTAGTACTGTCCGGCGGTCAGGATTCGACCACCTGTCTGTACTGGGCAATCAATGAATTCGGGCGGGAAAATGTCTCCAGTATCAGTTTTGATTATGGTCAGCGGCATAAAATTGAACTGGATGCGGCTCAAAAGGTAGCAGAAATCGCCGGTGTGGCACATGAAATTCTGCCCATTAATACCTTTGCTGCGCTGGGTGGCAATGCCTTGACCGATGATATTGATGTGCAGCAGGAAGTGGACGAACAGACGCAACTGCCCAATACCTTTGTCCCCGGGCGTAACCTGATTTTTTTAACCTTTGCCGGTGCCTGGGCTTATGGCCGGGGTATAGAACACCTGATAACCGGCGTGGCACAGACGGATTATAGTGGTTATCCCGATTGCCGGGAAAATACCCTCAGCGCTCTGGAACAGACCCTGCGTCTGGGTATGGAGTATAATATCACCATTCATACCCCGCTTATGAACCTGAGCAAATCTGATACGGTAGAGCTTGCTGAGCGTCTGGGCGCAATGGATGCCATGGCCTGGACGCATACCTGTTATAATGGCCAACAGCCGCCCTGCGGTAAGTGTTCAGCCTGTATTTTAAGAGCTAAAGGCTTTGCTGAAGCTCAGCGTCCGGATCCCTTAATTGAGCGCTTTAAATATTTTGAAGAATAACTTTTTATACGATCTTTATACTATCTTTACACAAACTAATACCCTCTAAATATGACTGATACTATTTATTATCTGGCGACTATGCCGTTTGAATCTGCCTGCCAGATAAAAATTCTACCGGAGGAGCATCCGGCAGCACAATTGCATGGGCATAGCTATCTGGCTTCTGTGCGGGTACCCATGGAACTGAGCAGCAGTAATGAGCCTGATGGCTTTGCAGATGAACCAGTGGCCTTTTTAAGGGAACATTTACAGAAAACCATTGCCCCTTTAAATTACACTCTGTTAAATAATCACCTGTCAGTACCGACCGATGAAAATCTGGCCCGCTGGGTACACCAGAAAATTGATCTGCAGGGGATTGACCGGGTGGCCATTCAGAGTACCCATGACAGCGGTGTGGATCTGGATCGGCAGGGGCATGCGCATATCTGGCGGCGGTATCGTTTTGAAGCGGCGCATCAGCTTCCTAATGTCCCGGAAGGCCACCAATGTGGACGCATGCACGGACACGGCTTTGAAGTAATTTTGCATGCCAATCAGGATCTGGATGGGGAGCAGAATAAAGCCGATATGGGTGTGGATTTTGCACGGATGGATCAGCTCTGGCAGCCTCTGTTTGAACAGCTCGATTATAGCTGTCTCAATGATATTGACGGGCTGGAAAACCCTACTTCCGAGGTGCTGGCCAACTGGATCTGGCAGCGGCTCAGGCCGAAGTTCAGTCAGCTGTCCTGGGTCACTGTGTATGAAACCCATACTTCTGGCTGTCATTATAATGGTGAACATTATCGTATCTGGAAAGAACAGCGGTTTGAGAGTGCCCTGAAATTAAACCGGGTGGCAGAGCATGACCGGCGGCGCAAACTGCATGGCCACAGCTATCTTATCCGTCTGCATTTAACCGCTGAACTGGATGAGGTCATGGGCTGGACTGTGGACTACGGGGATGTTAAAGCACTTTTTAAGCCCATCTATAAACAACTGGATCATCAGCGTCTGGATCAGCTCGAAGGCATAGAAGATGCGGATGTTACCCATCTGCTGTACTGGATTAAGGATAAAATGGCTGACGCTTTGCCGCAGCTGGATCGTATTGATTTATTTGAAACACCGGGCTGCGGTGCCGTTTTATGCTGGGGTGAAGAAGGCCCGGCTCTGCCGGACTGAATATGACCTATACTGTCAAAGAACTGTTTTACACCCTGCAGGGTGAAGGCCATCAAAGTGGCAGAGCCTCCGTGTTCTGTCGTTTCAGTGGCTGTAATCTCTGGAGCGGTCTGGAAAAGGATCGGCATAAAACCGTCTGCCCGTTTTGTGATACCGATTTTGTCGGTACCGATGGTGAAGGCGGCGGCAAGTTTGCTTCGGCATCGCAGCTGGCTGAACAGATCCGCAAAACCTGGCCGGATAATACTGAAGGTGTTCCCTATGTCGTCTTTACCGGGGGGGACCCATTGCTGCAGCTGGACAGTGAACTGATTGATGCCCTGCATAAGGCGGGTTTTGAAATTGCAGTGGAAACCAATGGCACGATAAAAGCCCCTTCGGGTATTGACTGGCTGTGCGTCAGCCCCAAGCAGCTGGATAAACTGGAACAGCGTAGCGGCGATGAACTCAAGCTGCTGTTTCCCCGGGATGATCTGCCGCCGGAACAGTTTATCGATCTGGATTTTGGCTATTTTTATCTGCAGGCGGTTGATGAAGTCGGGCAGGCGGATAACCAGCAGGCGGTTGTGGACTATTGTCTGCAGCATCCGCAATGGCGGGTTTCTTTGCAGGCTCATAAGATCCTGGGGCTTAAATAAAAGCTAAAGGCTTAAATAAATTTTAAAAAGGTTAATACTCTAATGGATACATTAACAATCATTATTATCGGCGTAGCCGTTCTGCTGGTTTTTGATGCGCTGCTGATCCTGCATATCCGGAAAAAACGCAGGAATACATTTAAAATGATTATTGAAAAAGGCGTTATTGTTAAAAATGAAGGTGATATACCCTCAGAATTTCTCTACGATGTTCAACAGCTGGTCAGAATGTACAAACCTGAAAATGTCATTATTTATGCCACTGAAATCAATACCTCAGAACCGAAACTGGAGTTTAGGGGGGTTATTGAACCGGAACTGCAGCTTAAAATTGAGCGTGCCCTGCAGTTGAGTATTCAATAAAGGCCGGTAATGAATATCTCTGAACACCCTCATTTGCTTCTGGATAATGTCCGTATTGTGCTGGTTAATACCCAGTTCCCCGGTAATATCGGTGCCGTGGCCCGAGCCATGAAAAATATGGGGCTGTCACGTCTGTACCTGGTCAATCCCGGCTGTAAACTGGACAAGGAAGCATGGATAAGGGCCACCAGTGCAACAGAAATTTTAGAAAAAATTATTATTGCCGATACTCTTAGTGAGGTAATAAGCGACTGTCAGCTGGTCGTGGGCACCAGTACTCGGGATCGGGGTATGAGCCTGCCGATTTTAACCGCCAGAGAATGCGGAGAAAAAATTGCAGCTGAGGCCTGAGTGGCGAAGATTTGATGCAGTGTGATTTTCATGCCTATATTCCGGCCAATCCGGAATATTCGTCCCTGAATCTGGCGGCAGCACTACAAACCTTTACTTATGAAATTTTTCAGGCGGCAGAGCTGGAACAGGCACGGCCTAAAGACTATCATTTCCATTATCCTGCTAACTGGGATATGGCTTATTTTTATGGTCATCTGGAAAAGGTTCTAAAGGACATTGGCTTTATTATTCCTCAGCATCCTGGGCAGATGATGCAGCGCTTGAAGCGGCTGTTTAATCGTGCCCGGCCGGATGAAAAAGAACTGAATATTCTGCGCGGCATTTTATCTGCGATAGAAAAACATACGAACCGTTTAACCGGCAAAACTGAGAAATAAAGCTCTGCTTATTTTTACTGGAGCAATTATTTCTCAGGCCGGTCGGGAAATAATAACTCTAATAAAAATACTCTGATGGAAGACTATCTGATTTTTGCGGCAATAGGCGGGCTTATTTTATTTACACTGTTTGTTAATAGTGTTGCCGAAGCCTGGGCAGAGACAACGTGAAAAACGCCTGAAAATCCTGGCCATTAAACGTGGCCTGGATAATATCAGTGATCTGCTGGAACGTCTGCAGGGCTGTAATATTGGTGAAGAAATCCGCGAACTGCTGCTTAATGAGATTATGGCCCGTATCGAAATGATACAGCGTATTGATCGCAATTTTCGCGGCGTTGAGGCATTGATAGAAGAAGCCGGAGATGTTCAGGAAAAAAATAAAACCCCGCCTCCTCCAGATAACTTTACCATTAAAGACGAAAAAGATTTTAATAGCAAAATACGGTCCATCGGCCTGCTGATCCGCCAGCTTAATACCGGTTTCTGGTATTCAAAGGTTAAACCTCAGAAACTAAATGAATATATTAAAAGC
>JBHNNM010000151.1:0-6224 GCA_048563625.1 Gammaproteobacteria bacterium
AAAAAGCTATTTTTTATACAAATAAACAAGCTAAGGATATTGCATGTCTCAGCCAGCAATTCAGTTACTACCACCTCAAACCGGGCTGGAAACCCGTACTGTTCTAAAAAAACTTGCCCCGGCACACCGCTACCTGGCTGAACTTAAGGGTATGGTGTCCACCATTCCTAATGAACACATTCTGATCAATACGCTGGCCCTGCAGGAAGCCAGGGACAGCTCAGAAATAGAAAATATAATCACCACACAGGATGATCTTTACAAGGCCAATCTGTTTTCTGACTACATCAGGAACCCCGCCGCCAAGGAAGTTAATCGCTATGCATCAGCATTGAAGTCAGGATTTGAAAAAGTCCGAAAAAATCAGCTAATTACTGTCAATCGCATTATCGAAATCCACTGCGTTCTTGAGCAAAATAATGCCGGGATCCGCACCCAGAGCGGTACAGTACTCAGAAACGAAAACACGGGTGAAACTGTATATACACCACATCAAACTTATGAAGAAATAGTGCAACTGATGAGCAACCTGGAACAGTTTATTAACAATGAAAGTTTATGCGATGCAGATCCTCTAGTTAAAATGGCTGTCATTCACCACCAGTTCGAAAGCATCCATCCTTTTTATGATGGTAATGGCCGAACGGGTCGAATTATCAATATTCTCTATCTGGTCGCCAGAGGATTACTGGATATTCCAGTGCTGTATCTTAGCCGTTACATTATTCGCAACAAAGACAATTATTACCGTCTGTTACAGAAAGTACGCGATACAGAAAACTGGGAACCCTGGTTAATTTATATGCTTGAAGGCATTGAACAGACTGCCCGGCAGACTATCTGGATCATTTCTCGCATCAAGAAATTAATGCAGGATTATAAACACCGCATACGTTCAGAACTGCCCAAAATCTATAGCCGGGACTTACTCAATAATCTGTTCCGGCATCCCTACACAAGAATCGAATCCATACAGCACGATCTCAATGTATCACGCCTTACTGCTACAAAATACCTGGAGCAACTGACAAAAAAGAGTTTTATTGAAAAACACAGGATAGGGCGTTATAACTATTACGTGAACCGGCCGTTAATGGATGTTTTTGCCAATATTCCTGAAATATCAGAAAACGTTTAGGGAGTACACAATACCCTTAAATAAGGCTGAAATATGCTACATCTTTTACAACTTAACATTCAAAGTGCAGCTAACCGCCGGCCACTTCCGGCCAGAGTGCCAGGGTGTCACCTTCTTTTAACAGGGTTGTATCCCGGTCTTCACCGCAGACATAAACCCCGTTAAGGATCACTAGGTAAGCATCCTCACGATCAATATGCCAGGCATCTATGACATCATTAACACTGGTGCCCTCTTCAATTTCAATTTCTGCCGCATTACGCTGAGCATGTGAGGGCAGGTGTTTTGCCAGAAACGCGAAGCATTTTAAGGTAATTTTCATAAAACTTATATTCCCAACTATACCGGACAATCAGGCAACACCGACAGAACAGGCCAGCCAGGCTTCCATCAGCCGTTCCGGATTTTTCTGCAGACGGGCTTTCCATTGTCCAAGAGAGACTTTTCCACGTATTAAACCCCGGGCCACACCGATATTTTCAGTATGCCCCAGGCTGCTGATACCCACCAGCACATCGTCTTTAAACTGCAGGTTCAGATACTTATATCGCTCCCTGTCCACAATACAGACCAAATCCCCTCCTGCAACCCCCATCCACTGACCAAAAGAGCTGGAGATTAAGCCCAGAGTATCCAGAACATTCATATTCAGACTGCCCTGATGCTCCAGAGTATTATCCTGCACCATATTAGTTGCGGCAACCCGGCCATGTTCCACGGCCGTGGGCTGTATGGCCTGCACGGTAAATTCACCGGTGGAAAAGTCCCGTCCCTGAGCCACATCACCCGCCGCATAAATGGCCGGATGAGTGGTCTGCAGATAATCGTTAACCAGAATACCCTGATCGGTTTCAATGCCGCTGTCCTGCAGATAATCAATATTGGAACGTACGCCGGTGGCTGAAATCACCAGATCAGCCGACAGACTTTCTCCGGAATCCAGTACGACGGACAGAGGTTCAGCAGCTTCAATGGCCATAACACTATGACTGGTCAGTACCCGTACCCCCTTGTCCACGCACCATTGTTTAAGCATATTGCCCGCAGTATCATCCATCATTCGCGGCACCATCCGGTCACCGCGCTCAACCACGGTCAGGTTAACGCCCCGTTTAACCAGTGACTCCAGAATAATACAGCCAATAAAACCGGCACCCATCAGTACTACCGATGAACCACTTTTTGATCTTGCAGCAATTTCCCTGGCATCATCCAGAGTCCAGCAGTGCCGTACTCCCTCCAGATCCACACCAGGTATGGGCGGGTTAATCGGTGTTGCGCCAGTTGCCAGCAGTAAACGGTCAAAATCAAGTGACTCGCCATTATCCAGTTTAAGCTGACTGGCTGATGCATCAATACCACTAATACGCTGCTGTAATCGGTTGATATTCAGCCGTTCATAATAACCATCAGTTTTGCGTAAATAAGTGCCCTGTTCGGCGATTTTTTCACTTAACAGATAGGGAATGGCCATACGTGAATAAGGCGGCTCCGGTTCTGCACCAATAAGCGTTATGGAGGCATCCGGAGAGAGTTTTCGAATAGTTTCACAGGCCACCAGACCGGCCGGGCCTGCTCCTGCTACAATATATTGCATTGATTGATTCCCGGTGAATGGCCCCTCACCCTAACCCTCTCCCAGAGGGAGAGGGAATTAAGGGATGTGATATATAGACTTAGTCATAGCCCCAGACGATTCAGTGTCTCATCAGTTGGTACACCATCTTCATTCCAGCCACGCTTTTCATAATATTCCGGTAGCATTTTTTCAACCTGTGAATAACGGCCTTTGGCAGGGCCGGTTCGTGCTGCACCCGCTTCACTCTTCAGTCGTTCCGGAAGGGTATCATCGGCTTTGGTTACACCGGCCTGCATATTGTACTGGCGTTCCATATTCCAGACCCGTTCACCCAGTTCCACCAGTTTTTCCGGTGTCCAGTCACCTTCACAGGCGGCATCCAGCTGGGGAGCAATATTGGTCATATCCCAGGCAAAGGTGGTAAACAGACATAAACCGCTGGAATCTACAGCGACTGTTGCATCCTGGAATGCCTTAACCAGTTCCGGTTTGCCTTCAGTCTCCAGCGGATCGGTCTTAACCGGGACACCCAGCACTTCTGAGGCAACGGTATAACCGCGCACATGGCAGGCACCACGGTTGGAAGTGGCATAGTTCAGACCGATACCCTGAATACCACGAGGATCATAAGCCGGGAATTCCTGCCCCTTAACAGTCATAGACAACTCGGGATGCTCATATTTTTCACATAAACGTTTTGAACCCAGTGCCAGTTCCTTACCAAATCCTTCACCAGTAGCTACCCATTCTGCGGCTTTGGCCAGTGCTTCGGCAGAACCGAAGTTAAAGGCGACACCACCGGTTTGCTCATCAGTAATCACACCCATTTCATATAACTCCATGGCCGCCGCAACGGTTGCACCAAAGGTAATGGGATCATAACCATCTTCATTACAAAGGAAGTTGGCATAGGTCAGGGCATCCAGATCATTGACTTCAGTATCAGCACCCAGAGCCCAGGCTGCTTCATATTCCAGACCGCCGGAATTGCCCCAGTATTTGGCCTTGTTTTCCACCGTAAAGTGGCCTTTATCAATGGTGGAAATACGACCACAGGCAATAGTACAGCCAAAACAGGCCGTATTCGTCGTCAGATTAGGTTTGCCGTCGCTCTTGCGCGGTTCATGCATGGCTTCCCCTGAAATATCATGGGCACCATCAAACTGCACTTCCTGCATGTTTTTGGTAGGCAGGGCACCAATTTCATTGATAACATTCATCAGCACCTGGGTACCATAAGTGGGCAAGCCCTGACCGGTAACCGGATTTTCTGCCAGAATAGCCTTGTTCTCGTTAACCACCTGCATAAATCGGGCGGGATCCTTGATATTGCCCACACCCAGGGTACCGCGTACAGCAACCGCTTTCAAATTCTTGGACGCCATTACCGTACCCACACCGGAACGTCCTGCAGCACGATGCAGATCATTAATAATACCGGCATACAGACAGCCCGATTCCGCAGAACGGCCTACCGCAGAAATTCGCAGCAGGGGATCCTGGTACCTGTTATGTAACCATTCGTCTGTATGCCAAACGG
Organism: Gammaproteobacteria bacterium; assembly: GCA_048563625.1. Lineage (GTDB taxonomy): Bacteria > Pseudomonadota > Gammaproteobacteria > GRL18 > GRL18 > JANELJ01. Next base: position 4,258 of record JBHNNM010000151.1, read on the forward strand.
AAGTTCCCCATATATCGAAAGCATCCACCAGTTCAGCATGATCGTCTTCCACATAAAGATAGACCGGCGAAGGTGATTTTCCTTCAAAAATAATCATATCCCAGCCGGCATGCTTCATTTCAGCACCGATAAAACCACCGGAATTAGAACAGGCAATGCAATTGGTCAGCGGGCTTTTGGTGACAACGGAATAGCGGCCGCCAGTGGCTGCAATAGTACCGGTTAAAGGCCCGGTAGCCATAATCATTTTATTATCCGGCCCCAGTGGATCACATTTGGGGTCAGTTTCTTCTACCAGGTATTTACTGGCCAGACCACGCTGACCCAGGTATTGCTGTGCCCAGTCCATATTCAGAGGTTCTGCATTGACAGACCCTTCTGTCAGGTTTACACGAAGGATTTTTCCAGTCCAGGACATTCGATTTCTCCTATCCATTAAAGCCCGTTTTTCCTCATATTAGATAACATTGGCTTTAAAATTTGTACGCATGAAAGTGATTTTTAATATTATGCAGAGGCTGCCGGACTATTATCCGTTTGTTTGGCCCATTGACGCATTTTCTCATAACCGGTTTGATCCGCATCGACATAAACAATCGCCTGCGTAGGACAGGCCGATACACATTTTGGATCACCACCGCATAAATCACACTTAATGACCTTACCGGTAGAATGATTATAATTAACAGTGCCGAAAGGACAGGCAATGGTACAGACTTTACAGCCTACACAGGCACTGTCATTAACATCCTTAGCACCGGTTTCACTATTGAGGGTAATAGCATCCACTGGACAGGCCTGCTGGCACCAAGCTTCAGCACACTGGGTACAGGTATAGGGAACAAAACGGCCTTCCTGATGAAAAGTAAACACCCGGATACGAGATTTGGAAGGGTTGAACACGCCTTCATGTTCATAAGAACAGGCCAGTTCACATTGCAGACATCCGGTGCACTTGTCCGGATCAATTAACAGGGCTTTTTGCATGTAGATACAACTCCTTTAAAAATAGCAAAACCGGGTTTTGCTGATTCTTTGCTGAATCAATACAGGAAAATACAACTCATTTTAGACCATAAAATGGCTTAAGTTATAGTTCACGATACTTCTTGTGACAGGCTTTACAGGTATTACTAACCTCTTTAATCTGTTCTAAAACCTTATCATTCTCGTTAGCTTCAATCAGCTTGACCATGGCTTCACTGGCTTTAATAAGCTTCAGAGCTTTCTGATTAAAATCGCCTTTGTTTTCCCAGATTTCCTCTTTGGCTTCAGTATCACCAAAATCCGATTCCGGGGGGAAGGCACTTTCAATCATATTGGCCATATCAACCATGGATCGGGCATGGGACAGCCATTGATCAGGCTGGGTAATGCGACCGGTGGCCAGAAATTTAAGGGCTTTAAAGTGATTGGACATTGCGGTCATAACATATTGCCGGTATTTGATAACATTTTCTGAACTGTCCTCTTCAGGACCAAAGGCAAAAGAAACGCTGGAAAACAGAAAACTAAGTGACAGGGTTAGTGATAGAGTAATGAGTAATACCGTTTTTTTCATAGCTGGTTCCTTCATTTGAATGGCAAATACTTAACGACTCATTGTTAATAAGCGGCTTGTAGATAATTCAGCTGAGTATTACATATAATATTATGAAATAAAACACAGGCAAACAACTTCCCGGAACATCAGTTTTCAAGTAAATACTAATTGTGTATAATAAATAACCATTTTTATCATTTAACTTACAGACTAAGACTATCAAAAGTATGGATTATCAAAAACTTGCTCAATATCTGGAAGTTATCTGTCAGAGCGGCTGTGATTCGGTGAATGCCACCATCCAGGCCATGACAGTGTAAATTAAACTGTGTATCCGCTCTTATTTAAATATAAGGAGCCAACTGCTCCTCAAACTCGATTATAAATCGATACATTGCTGCTTTCCAATTTCTGATGGGCATTG
>JBHNNM010000152.1:0-6216 GCA_048563625.1 Gammaproteobacteria bacterium
CTAATCTAACCTGGAAAACATTTCCCCGGATTTAAAATATTATCCGGATCAAATACCTGCTTTATAGCCTGCATATAATCCAGACTGACCTTGTCCAGTTCCTTGCCTACATAGTCTTTTTTAACCAGCCCGATACCATGTTCGCCGGACAGTGTGCCATCCAGTTTTAAAACCAGAGCAAAAACTTCGTCTAGACATTCCAGTACGGTATCCTGCATGCTTTTATTATCCGGATCGGTTAACAGATTAACATGAATATTGCCGTTTCCGGCATGACCAAAATTGACTATGGGAATACTGTACTTTTTTGATAGCTGTTCCAGTCCGGTAATAAGCTGAGGTATATGGGAAACCGGAACCACCACATCTTCATTAATCTTTTTAGGAGCAATTTTTCTCAGTGCTGGTGACAGGGCCTTACGGGTTTCCCATAAGGCATTAATTTCATCCTGTGAAGCAGCCTGTTTAATTTCCAGGCAGGCATTATTACGGGCTGTATTGATTATGGCGGACAGGTCATCATCAACGGAGTTATGACGACCATCCAGTTCAACCATTAACATAGCGCCGGCATTAATCGGTAAAGGAATGGAAGCATAATCACGGATCATGTCAATGGCCTGTTTATCAATAAATTCCAGGGCACAGGGAATAATGGGCTGTGCCATAATAGCGGCAACCGCTTCAGCCGCACCCTGCATGGAGTTATAGATGATCTGTAGGGTACGTCGGGTTTCAGGCAATGGTGTTAATTTTAAAATAGCCTCAGTGATGATCCCCAGAGTACCTTCAGAGCCAATCATTAAGCGAGTTAAGTCATAGCCGACAACGCCTTTAGTGGTTTTAACCCCGGTATGCAGAGTTTCCCCATTACCTGTTATCAGGGTCAGCCCAAGCGTATTGTCCCGGGTAGTGCCGTATTTTACTGCCCTGGGTCCGGCCGAGTTATAGGCCAGATTACCGCCCAGTGTGCAGATTGCACTGCTGGTGGGATCAGGCGGCCAGAAAAAACCATGCTCAGCGGCTGCCTGTTGAATGGCATCATTGGTCACACCGGGCTGGGCAATTAATAAACGGTTGTCCGGATCCACCTGGATGATTCGGTTCATATGTTCAAATGAAAGGATGACCCCGCCATGAACAGGAACGGTAGCGCCGGTAGTGCCGGTGCCGGTTCCGCGGCTGATAACAGGGATCTTAAAGTCCCGGCAGAGTTTTAGCAGTTGTTGTATCTGCTGATGATCACGGGCAAAAACCACCGCATCAGGCAGGGCATGCAGGCGACTGTTATCATAGCCGTAAGCCCAGCACTGAGAAGGTTCCACCCGATAGTCTTCCGATGAAAAACTGTGTTTAAGAGCCTGTATAAATTGCGGCTTGCTTGCACTCACAGGGGGAACAGGTCAGATACGCTTGTCATTAGGATTAGGGTATTCAAACAGTTTGACAACTTTTTTGACGCCATCAGTGGTTCGGGCTATTTCAGTCACTTTATCCGCCTGTTTACGGGTCACCAGGCCCATCAGAAATACTACACCGTTTTCAGTGACCACCTTGACCTGGGCACCATCGAGTTCCTGTATATTGGCAAGGATAGAGGTTTTAATCTTACTGGTGATATAGGAATCATTGGTGCGGGAGGACATCTCGGTTGGAATACCGACGACAGCCTCATTAAATACATGACGTACATTTTTTATCTGGTGAGCAATGTCAGTCAGTTGGTGTAGTTGTCCGGAATTAAGCACTTCGCCGGTAATTAAAACCTGACGGTTATAACTGGTGACATTAACATGGGTATGTTCACTGAGCTCCTTGTCCTCATAGAACAAATGGGCAAACTTGGTTTTAATATTCTGATCTTCAACATAATCACCGGTGGTGCGTTTGTCCAGGGCTACGGATGTAACGGCCACGGCACCGCCTACAACAGCAGCAGTACAGCCTGACAACAGCCAGCTACTGCCAAGTAAAAAAACGGATAATAAAACAATAGTTGTTGAAAAAGGTTTCATATTGCTGTCCTTGAAAAAATGTTTAGTGCTAAAGCTGTGCACACAAAGTTATGTACAAAAGCTATGCACCAAAAAGCTGAAAATCAATTTGATCACAAAGCGCATGAATAATGGTAATGTGGGTTTCCTGAATACGTGCGGTCTGCTCCGAAGGCACCCTTAACTCTATATCATTGTCATCCAGCTCCAGAGCAACGGGTCCACCATCTTTACCGGTTAAGGCAATAACCGACATTTCCCGTTCGTGAGCAGCGGCAATGGCCTGTACGATGCTATTGGACTGGCCGCTGGTACTGATAGCCAGTAATACATCGGGCTCCCGGCCCAGTGCATGGATCTGACGGGTAAACACTTCATCGTACTGGTAGTCATTGGCAATAGAAGTAATTGCTGAACTGTCTGTAGTCAGCGCAATGGCCGGTAATGCGGGGCGCTCAGCTTCAAAACGGTTAACCAGTTCTGAAGTAAAATGCTGGGAATCAGCTGCCGAACCGCCGTTGCCGCAGGCCATGATCTTGCCCTCATTAAGCAGGCACTGAACCATTTTCTCGCTGGCTTTAAGTATGTCCTGTGCAAGACAGTCCAGAGCTGCCTGTTTAACGGCAATACTGGTCTTAAAAATAGTTTCAATCCGGGACAGGCTCATCGGAAATAATATCCTTCAATAAATTTAGCACAATTCAATGGCATTTCTAATCCATTCAATATTTTCTTCAGTATCTTGATGTTTTTCGCCAGAAATTGCAACGGCATCAATACGGCAGGGCAGGCTGCTAAATTCGGGATGTTTTAACAGGAAATATTGCACGGTTTTAAGAATTTTCTGTTGTTTGCTATAAGTAATGGTTTCCAGTGGATGACCATAATCTGTTTGTTTGCGGTATCTGACTTCAATAAAAACCAAGTAGTCATTATCCCTCATGATGAGATCAATTTCACCACGTCGGGAAAAAAATTACTGTCAACAGATACCAGTCCCTGTTTTTGCAGGTAACGACTGGCAATGTCCTCGGCCGCCTGGCCTTTCTTATTTCTATCCCTGAGAAAACTTAGCATAATTCCGTTTAGCTATAGTTACTGGTTATTTATCCATATATTATTCTGCATTAAGCAGCATAACATTACCCTGCTTAAAGGTGGCCCATGGCATACTGCGGATAATATGATCGCTGTTGTCTATCGACAGCTGGCCGGTATCACCGGGATAGGATTCAGCAGGGTTGATCTGCAGATATTTAACCATGGGGGCTATCTGATAACTGTCTGCGCCCATGGCAAACAGGCGCTTATACAATGTGTTTGGATAATTGCTGCTCAGCAGGCTGACGGCATCCTGTTTGACACCCAGTAAGAAGGGCATATCAGAAAACAGTACGCCGTCCATATCAATGTTCTGTTTAGGGCTGTGGTAACTACTGACAATATGAGCTGTGGAATATACCGGAATGGTTTCGCCATGATGATATGTTATCTGCAACGGGATCTGTTTGGCCTGTCTGGGAAAAGCCGCCATAAACAGCATATCAATGTCCTGCCGGCGTCGGGGCGTAAATTCTACTTTCCGGCCAATGGTACGGCTGAGCTGTTTCTTGCGGGATTCACTTTGGTCGATATTGAGCAGACTTTTAATGGTGGCGGAAAAATCATGGGCCTGGGGATCATAGGCTGCAGAATCTACCACAATACCGCCGGAATTTTCCCATTGCAGTTTAAAGGCAGACTGCATCCGTTTACCCCAGTGACTGTCAGGCGCAATAATGGCTGCGTAATAGTGGCCATCCAGCAGTCCTTTTCTGGCCACCTGGCGGGCTTCTGATTCGGGTGACAGGCCAAACTGGCAAAGGTTCTTAACCCCTTTCAGGTTAGCCTCAGAAGTATTTTCAAGACTGTTCAGTGCCAGAGTCGGGGTGTTCAGTTCAGGGGCTTCAGCCAGTACTTCCAGGTTGCTTTTGGCCAGCGGGCCGATAATAAAGTCAGCACCGTTATCAACGGCTTCCTGGTAGGTCAGCCAGATATGATCGGTACTGGTATCATAAAACTGTATTTGCAGGCTATGGCTTAAGGGTGACTGATAGTGAGAAGCCAGAATACCGTCCCGGATGGCTTGCGCCGGTTTGGCCAGCTTACCCTGTAAGGGCAGCAAAACTGCAATTTGCTGAATATTAAGCAGTGAGTTTTGCCGAGCCTGTAAAATCTGCTGGATAAATGCCCGATCAGCTGGGTGCCCGGAATAATTCTGCAGCCAGAAGTTAATACCATGATTCAGAGTATCAGGATCACGGGAGTCATGAAAAATACGAGCCAGTTCCAGCCAGCCGTTAAAAATCCGGTCATTATCGTTTAATTTGTCGGAAGTTTCGATTTGATAACTGACCAGGCTGTTGGCATAGCTCCAGGTCAGGTTCAGATTGTCCAGTTTCTGTTGTTGTGAACTCAGGTACTGCTGACGAATAATCAGCTCTTTAATGGCATCGGTTTTCTGTCCCAGTTGAAACAGAGCCATAGCTTTTAGCTTGTGTAAAGTCTGCAGCTGCTCAGGCCGGGTAAAATTAACCGTATTTAATAATTCCAAGGTTCTTCTGGCCTGGTATTCTTTCAGGCTGACGGCAGCCTGGGTTAACAGGTAGATATTGTTCTGCTCTGTGGTCAGTACCGCTTTTTCCAGCTGAGACATAATTTTGGCTGTCAGCTGCAGGGTATAATCAAGCTGTTGTTCTGTTAATTCTGTTGCTGTCAGCACCTGGCTGCAGATCAGCAGGGCATTGGAAAGCTGAGCGTTTTTCTGCGCGGCTGGAGCGGACAGGGCGCTTTCAAACAACCGTTCAGCATGGTTCAGCTTTTGGCTAACACTCATTTGAGCAATAGTGCTGCTGTCCAGTGGCTGTGTCTGAGCTGGGTGTTCCACCGGCTTTTTAACAGGATGGCTACCGCTGCAGCCGCTCAGGCCAAGAATAATTATTACAACGGCGAAGGAAATAAATTGGTATAATCTGGACATTGATGGCTAATTGATAGTTAACAGGTTAATTTAATGACAGAAACAGACTCTTATTCGGTTGATGACTCTTATCCAGTTGATACTCGTTTTTCTGATAATAGTACAGAGAGTCGGAAATATAAGGGTCGATTATATATTGTTGCCACACCGATTGGAAACCTCCAGGACTTCTCACCCAGAGCAATTTCGACCCTGCAGGAGGTTGACCTGATTGCTGCTGAAGATACCCGCCACAGCGGTTATCTGTTAAAACAGCACGATATTAACGCGCATTGTATAGCATTGCATGAACATAATGAACGTCAGTCTGCTGAAAAGGTGATTCAGTCTGTAAAAGCGGGTAAAAACATTGCCCTGATCTCCGATGCCGGTACTCCGCTGGTGAGTGATCCGGGCTATCACCTGGTGAAACTGGCCCATGAAGCCGGTATTCAGGTAACCCCCGTGCCCGGACCTTCAGCCATGATTACTGCCCTGTCTGCTGCGGGCTTGCCGACCGACCGGTTCTGTTTCGAGGGTTTTGTTCCTTCAAGAAGAGGTGCCAGAAAAAGCTTTTACCAAAGCTATCAGAATGAAACCCGAACCATGGTGTTTTATGAAACTCCGCATCGTATAGTCGATTCCCTTGCGGATCTATGTGAGGCCTTAGGCCCTGATCGAGTGGTAGTACTGGCCAGAGAACTCACCAAAACCTTTGAAACCATACGCAATGACAGCGCAGAAAACCTGCTGGCCTGGGTTAAAGCCGACCCCAATCAGCAAAAAGGCGAAATCGTCTTGGTAGTCCAGGGCTGCAGCAAACCCCAGACAAAAGAAATCAGCCCGGAAACCGAACAAATTCTATGTTTACTGATGGCAGAACTGTCTTTGAAGCAGGCGGTGAAGATTACGGGGGAGAGGAAGAAAGGGGTTTATAGAGCAGCGCTGAGTTTGCAGAAATAAGCGTTCATTCCTTGTTACTCTTTTTCAAACCTGTCTTAAAAATTTTAGGGCAATCAAATTAAGTGCGATTGCCCTGTTTAGTATATCCACCTGCAACCAGTCACTCTACAGTGTTTCATATTATGCTAAATAGTTACAATTAATATATTGCCAAGTAATACTAAAGGGGCAGCTACTAAATAACTGTTCCGAAATGGTGTCCATATAAATGGAACTTAAGCTTTGTTTATCGATCAAAGAAATTAACCAAAAAAACCTGAT
>JBHNNM010000153.1:0-6136 GCA_048563625.1 Gammaproteobacteria bacterium
CGCTTATAGAAGCATTCTTTTATAGGCATTCTTTAATCGCATTGTTTGGAGATTAACAATGATTCAGATGCAAACGGTACTCGATGTTGCCGATAATAGTGGCGCACGAAGAATCCAGTGTATTAAGGTTCTGGGTGGCTCCCACAGAAGATATGCTAAAGTTGGTGATATTATCAAGTGCAGCATTAAAGAAGCCATACCTCGCGGTAAGGTTAAAAAAGGTGATGTGTACAATGCCGTGGTTGTTCGTACAACCAAGGGTGTACGTCGTCCTGACGGTTCTCTGATCCGTTTTGATGGTAATGCAGCAGTACTGCTCAATGCCTCACATCAGCCTATTGGTACCCGGATCTTTGGTCCTGTTACCCGTGAACTTCGTAATGAGAAGTTTATGAAGATTATTTCACTGGCACCTGAGGTTCTTTAATAGCCCGGCAGCGGTGGTATTAAATAATTTCTAGTGCACATTTCAAGTGAGTTAAGTGCACTGTAATAGTGTGACTTTAGTGTTGATATCATCAGATTCACTCTGGAGTGATCAACGCTTAAAAGACTTAAGAGAGAAAGTGATGCGTAAGTTAAGAACAGGCGATGAAGTAATCGTTATCGCTGGTAAAGATAAAGGTAAGCGCGGTCAGATTGACAAGTTTGTTAGCGACGGTAAAAAGGTAGTTATCCCTAATATCAATATCGCTAAAAAGCATGTTAAAGGCAATCCAAATACTGGTGAAACCGGTGGTATCGTTGATCAGGCCATGCCTCTGGATATTTCCAATGTGGCTATTTTCAATGCCGATACTGAAAAGGCTGATCGGGTAGGTTCTAAGTTCCTAGAAGATGGCAAGAAAGTTCGTTATTACAAGTCTAATAACGAAGTCATTAACTAGTTAGCTGAAAGTCATTGGCTAAGCAGCCACTTAAAGCGCCTTTAAAGTAAGTAAACAGGACAGGTTCGAATGGCAACTTTAGAAACGTTATATAAAGATACCGTGGTATCTCAGTTACAAAAGGAATTCAATTACAAATCTGTAATGGAAGTTCCGAAAATCACCAAGATCACCTTAAATATGGGTCTGGGTGATGCAGTAGGTGACAAAAAGGTAATTGAACATGCAGTCAATGATATGACCAAGATTGCAGGTCAAAGACCGGTTGTTACCAAAGCAAGAAAATCCATTGCGGGCTTTAAAATCCGTGATGATTATCCAATTGGCTGCAAGGTAACTCTGCGCAAGGAAAGAATGTATGAATTTCTGGAGCGCTTAATCAGTATTTCAATTCCTCGTATTCGTGATTTTCGTGGTCTGAACCCAAAATCATTTGATGGTCGTGGAAATTACAGCATGGGTGTGAAAGAACAAATCATATTCCCGGAAATTGACTACGATAAAATTGATAAACTGCGTGGTATGGATATTACCATTACCACAACTGCAAAATCTGATGAGGAAGCTAAAGCACTGCTGAAAGCCTTTAATTTCCCACTTAAATCAGAAAAAGCCGCAGAAGCAAAAGGATAATCAGATGGCAAAACAATCCATGATTCAACGCGAATTAAAACGCGAAAAAATGGTTGCTAAATATGCGGCTAAAAGAGCCGCATTAAAAGCAGCAATGAATGATCCAGAAGCATCATTCGAAGACAGAATGTTCGCACGTGAAAAATTCAATGCGCTGCCAAGAAATGCTTCTCCTGTACGTCTGCGTAACCGTTGTCGTATAACCGGTCGTCCACATGGCTTCTTCCGTAAGTTTGGTCTGTCAAGAAACAAACTGCGTGAGCACACCATGAAGGGTGATGTCCCAGGTTTACGTAAAGGCAGTTGGTAAGCACTAGGCCTCTGAATAAGAGATAAGGAGAAAGTTATGAGTATGAGTGATCCAATTGCAGACATGCTGACTCGTATCAGAAATGCATTAGCTGCAAACAAAGTTTCAGTTTCCATGCCTTCATCAAAACTGAAGGTAGCCATTGCTAAAGTACTGGAAGACGAAGGTTACCTTCTGTCTCACAGTGTTAGCGGTGACAAAAAGCCAGTTCTGACCATTGACTTGAAATATTTCCATGGCAAGCCCGTTATTGAACTGATCAAAAGAGCCAGCCGACCCGCTCTGAGACAGTACAAAGGCGCCAATGACATTCCACAGGTTTGGGATGGTCTGGGTGTTTCTATTGTATCGACTTCAAAAGGTATTATGACCGATTCAGCGGCTAAAAAAATAGGACAAGGTGGCGAAGTATTGTGCTATGTAGCCTAATCTGACGAACCTGTAACAAGGTCGTCGGCTCAGGTATGCGGAAACTGGGGTTTGCCTGGAATTTAATGCTTCGTTAAAAACTTTAAGTCCGCTTAATACAATAGCCAAGAATTATGACACATTAAGGTGAATATATGTCTAGAGTAAGAAAACCGGTTGCAATTCCAGCCGGTGTGGAAATTTCCCAGAACGGGCAAGTAGTTTCGGTTAAAGGTAGTAAAGGTCAGATGCAAATGAACATGCATCCTGCCGTTAATATGACGGTTGAAGACGGCACAGTCGGTTTCAGTCCTTTAAACGAAGATGACAAGGGCGGTATTGCCATGTCAGGTACCATGAAATCACTTGTTATCAATATGATGACCGGCGTCAGTCAGGGTTTTGAAAAGAAACTGACCCTGATTGGTGTAGGTTACAGAGCACAGGTACAGGGTAACAAAGTTAACCTGAGTCTGGGTTTCTCTCATCCGGTTGAGCATCAGCTGCCTGAAGGCATTACTGCTGAAGCACCCAGCCAGACCGAGATCATCATCCGCGGAATTGATAAGCAGAAAGTCGGCCAGGTCGCTTCTGATATTCGTTCCTATCGTCCACCCGAGCCTTATAAAGGTAAAGGTGTACGTTATGCCGATGAGCATGTGGTTCGTAAAGAAGCTAAGAAGAAATAGTACTGACAGAGGCAGATGTAATGGATAAGAAAGCAAAACGTTTACGTCGCTCTCGCAGAGCACGTGCAAAAATAAGTGAGTTAGCGGTTAACCGTCTGACCATCCACAAAACACCAAGACATATATACGCTCAGGTTATCGCCCCCAACGGTTCTGAAGTCATTTGTGCGGTTAACACTGCACAGGCTGATATTAAATCTGAAGTTAAATATACCGGAAATTGTGATGCAGCTAAGGTTGTCGGTAAAGCGATAGCTGAAAAGGCAAAACAAGCGGGTATTACCAAAGTCGCGTTCGACAGAAGTGGTTTTAAATACCATGGACGTGTTAAGTCACTGGCTGATGCAGCTCGTGAAAATGGTCTGGAATTTTAAGGGTTTATATCATGGCTGGAAAGAATCAAGCAAAAGAAAAAGCGCAGGACGATCTGATTGAAAAGTTAATCAACGTTAATCGTGTTGCTAAAGTGGTTAAAGGTGGTCGTGTATTTGGTTTCGCTGCACTGACTGTAGTAGGTGACGGTAACGGTCGCGTTGGTTTCGGTCGCGGTAAGGCAAAAGAAGTGCCTGCGGCTATCCAGAAAGCGATGGAAAATGCCCGCCGCAACCTGGTTAAGGTTCCTGTTAAGGACGGTACCCTGCAATACGGTTTATACGGTGTTGAAGGTGCGGCTCGTGTTTATATGAAGCCGGCATCTGAAGGTACTGGTATTATTGCCGGTGGTGCGATGCGTGCCGTATTTGAAGCGGTTGGTATTCGTAACGTACTGGCCAAGTGTATTGGAACACAGAACCCTATTAACGTGGTTCGTGCGACTATCAAAGGTTTATCACAAATGCGCTCTCCAGAGTATGTTGCAGCCAAGCGTGGTAAAACGGTTGAAGAAATTACTGAGTAATAGCAGGTAAAATCATGTTAAAGACAATTAAAGTTACTCAAGTCAAGAGTATTAATGGTCGACTGAAAGCACATAAAGCCTGTGTTGCCGGTCTGGGCCTTCGTAGAATTAACCATAGTGTTGAAGTTATCGATACCCCTGAAAACAGAGGGATGATCAACAAGGTTTCCTATTTATTAAAAGTTGAGGAATAAGATCATGTATCTTAATTCGCTAAAGCCTGCCAAAGGGTCAAAGAAAAACGCCAAGCGTGTTGGTCGTGGCATTGGTTCAGGCACAGGTAAAACCTGTGGACGCGGCCATAAAGGTCAGAAATCACGTTCCGGTGGTAAAGTAATGGTTGGTTTTGAAGGTGGTCAGATGCCACTGCAAAAGCGCCTGCCAAAAATTGGTTTTACATCGCGTGTTGGTATTGTAACCGATGAAATTCGTTTACATGAACTGAACCGTTTTGATGATGTTGTTGATCTGGATGCGCTGAAAAAAGCCAACCTGGTCAAGAAAAACATCAAGAATGTAAAAGTATTTGCTTCCGGCGAGATTAACAAGGCCATTACCTTAAAAGGTATTAAAGCAACTAAAGGTGCACGTGCGGCGATTGAAGCTGCAGGTGGAAAAATCGAAGATTAAAGACTAACTGACAGTCAACTACTCTATACGGTATAAGGACGATTTGTGGCAGCATCAGCAGCGCAATTGGCCAGTTCATTAGGCGGCGGCAAACTCACTGAGTTAAAGAACCGTCTTCTTTTTGTTCTGGGTGCATTATTAGTTTTTCGTATCGGAACCTATATTCCGGTTCCCGGTATCAACCCGGTTGCATTAGCAGCCCTGTTTGATCAGCAGCGTGATTCCATTTTAGGCATGTTTAACATGTTCTCTGGTGGGGCACTGGAACGTTTATCGGTTTTTGCTCTGGGTATTATGCCTTATATTTCTGCTTCCATTATTATTCAGTTAATGACCAAGGTGATACCTACCCTGGAACAACTGAGTAAGGAAGGGGCAGCAGGAAAGCGCAAAATTACTCAGTATACCCGTATTGGTACGGTCGGTTTGGCGACTTTCCAGGCGCTTGGTGTTGCCATTACCCTGGAAAGTCAGACTGCCGGAGCGACCAATGTAGTCGTGGACCCTGGTTTTATTTTCCGTATCTCTACAGTAGCAACTCTGGTCACAGGAACCATGTTTTTAATGTGGCTGGGTGAGCAGATCACTGAACGGGGTATTGGTAATGGTATTTCACTGATTATTTTTGCCGGTATTGTAGCAGGCCTGCCCACCGCACTGGGCGGCACCTTCTCCTTACAGAGTGAAGGCACGATTTCTTCCGGTGTGTTATTACTGTTAATTATGATCATTATTGCAGTGACCGCATTTGTGGTCTTTGTGGAACGAGCCCAACGGCGAATAACCGTAAACTATGCCAAGCATCAGCAGGGGCGTAAGATGTATGCGGCGCAGACCTCACATCTTCCCTTAAAAGTGAATATGGCAGGTGTGATTCCACCTATTTTTGCCTCCAGTATTATTCTGTTTCCGGCAACCTTAGGTAAGCTGTTTGCCAATACAGAAGGACTGGAATGGATGCAGACTATGGCTGATGCCATATCTCCGGGCCAGCCTTTATATGTACTGTTTTATGCTGTTGGTATTTTCTTCTTCTGTTTCTTCTATACGGCGATTATGTTTAATCCCAGGGAAACAGCAGATAACCTGAAAAAATCCGGTGCTTTTATTCCCGGGATCAGACCGGGTGAAAACACTTCACGTTTTATTGATGCCATTATGAGTCGTCTGACCCTGATTGGTGCGGTATATATTACCGGCGTGTGTTTATTACCTGAATTTCTGATTTTAAACTGGAACGTGCCCTTCTACTTTGGTGGTACCTCCTTATTAATTATTGTTGTTGTAACCATGGACTTTATGGCACAGGTACAAACCTACATTATGTCTCATCAGTATGAGGGCTTAATGAAGAAGGCCAATTTAAAGAGTTCCAAGGGCAAGAAATAGCCTGCAACAGTGCTAGAAAAAAAGAGCTGAATTTTAATTCTATTTTTAGAGGTGAAACATGAAAGTCCGTGCTTCAGTAAAAAAGATTTGCAGAAACTGCAAAATTATCAAGCGTAAAGGCATTGTCCGTGTTATCTGTTCTGATGCACGTCACAAGCAGCGCCAGGGATAAGTAAATAATCCCGACAAATTTTAAATACCGGTTCCAGACAGGAACTCATTTAAAATAAAAAGAGAATTGTCCGTTATGGAAATTCTCTTTTGTTGTTTAATGAAACTAAAATTCACACAT
>JBHNNM010000154.1:0-6123 GCA_048563625.1 Gammaproteobacteria bacterium
CGATGAAAAGTCTGATGGAAGATGTTAGGAAATTTATGAATAATGTGTCCCCCTTTCCTGGTTCTGAAATTCAACAGAAAAGGTTATAGGGGTGGACACCTTTTAGGATCAGCTATTTAGGCTCTTGCTCTTAGCTCTTAGCTCTTGGCTCTTTCTGAACGCTCAACGCTCAACGCTGAACGCTAAAGCTCTTACTCCTCAATCCCCTGACTGGCCAGATATTCATCATAAGTCCCCTTAAAGTCCACAATCCCGTCATCAGTCATTTCCAGAATACGGGTTGCCAGAGAGGACACAAACTCCCGGTCATGACTGACAAAAACCAGAGTTCCCTGGTAAATATCCAGAGCCATATTCAGGGATTCAATGGATTCCATATCCATGTGGTTGGTCGGCTCATCCATAAACAGGATATTGGGTTTCTGCAGCATTAGCTTGCCATAAACCATACGCCCCATTTCACCACCGGAGAGCACTTTAACTGATTTTTTAGTATCGTCACGGGTAAACAGCAAACGTCCCAGAATACCGCGGATAGCCTGATCATCATCATTATCCTGGCCCCATTGTTCCATCCAGTCAAACAGAGTCATATCCGCTGCAAATTCATCATTATGTTCCTGGGGATAGTAGCCGATATTGGAATTTTCAGAAAACTTAACGATACCGGTTTTTGGCTCCAGATCATGGATCAGGGTTCGCAGCAAGGTGGTTTTACCAATACCATTGGCACCGATAATAGCAATTCTTTCACCGACTTCCGCCAGCATGTTCAGATTTTCAAACAGCAATTCATCATAGCCGTTACTCAGGTTCTCGACCTCAAAGGCATTACGATACAGCTTTTTATCCTGTTCAAAACGAATAAAGGGATTTTTCCGGGATGAGACCTTAATATCATCCAGCTGGATTTTCTCCAGACGTTTACGGCGTGAGGTGGCCTGTTTGGCCTTGGAGGCATTGGCAGAAAAACGCTCAACAAACTTCTGCAGTTCCGCCATTTCAGTTTTTTTCTTCTCATTGGACTGCATCTGCCGTTCACGAGCCTGGGTCGCTGCCAGCATATATTCATCATAATTGCCGGGATAAATATTAATGGAACCATAATCCAGATCGGCCATATGGGTACAGACAGAGTTTAAGAAATGACGGTCATGAGAAATAATAATCATGGTGCAGTTACGTTCATTGAGCACCGTTTCCAGCCAGCGGATGGTATTAATATCCAGATTATTGGTAGGTTCATCCAGCAACATAATATCCGGATCAGAAAACAGTACCTGGGCCAGTAATACCCTCAATTTGAAGCCCGGCGCAATAGCCGACATGGGACCAAAATGCTGTTCCACTGGAATACCCACACCGATTAATAATTCTCCGGCCCTGGATTCCGCAGTGTAACCGTCCATTTCACCGTACTGCACTTCCAGATCCGCTACCCGCATTCCGTCTTCTTCCGACATATCCGGATCAGCATAAATTCGATCCCGTTCTTCCTTAACCTTCCACAGCTCTTCATGCCCCATAATGACGGTATCAATAACACTGTATTCTTCATAGGCAAACTGACCCTGACGCAGTTTACCCACTCTCTCTCCGGGGGTAATGGTTACCGTACCGCTGGTGGGCTCCAGATCTCCACCCAAAATTTTCATAAAAGTGGATTTACCGCAGCCATTGGCACCGATTAAACCGTATCGATTACCATCGCTGAATTTAACAGAGACATTTTCAAATAAGGGTTTGGCACCAAACTGAATGGTAAGATTTGCTGTCGAAATCAAAATACTATTCCTGTTATTGTAAAGGCGGGCATACTGGAGGCGATATTATCCTGTATTAACTGCAAAAAATAAATAGACATATTGATAAAAGTACATTATTCTATTGACTGAAAGCCTTTTAATTCCCAAAGCATCTATAAAAAGTACCTATAAGAGGATAGCATTATGCCCCGAGGCGGTAAACGTGCCGGTGCCGGTCGACCCAAAGGAACAGGCAAATACGCGGAACCCACTAAAGCCATCCGTGTACCGGTCAGCATGGTGGACAAAATTCTGGAATACGCATATTCCGGTGGTTTCCAGCTTCCTCTGTACGGCGGCAAAGTTGCGGCCGGCTGCCCAGCCCCTACCGATGACTATATTGAAGGCATGATGGATCTCAGTGAACACCTGATCCATGATCCGGCCACCACTTTCTTTGTCCGTGTCACCGGCTATTCCATGATTAATGCCGGTATTCATCCCGATGATATCCTGGTAGTGGACCGCAGCCTCGAAGCCCGGCACGGAAAAATAGTTATTGCGGCGGTTGATGGTGAGCTGACCGTTAAACGTCTGTATAAAAAAGATAATAGAGTACGCCTGCTGCCTGAAAATGATGAATTTGATCCTATTGATATTGCACCTGAGGAAACGCTGCATATCTGGGGCGTGGTCACTAATGTTATCCATGCTTTATAATTGCGCTGTAAATAACAACGAACCAGTGATAAAGTAAGCCTCTTTTTTCTTCACCAGGATTTCATTTTTCATGTGGTTTAAAAATTTAAAAATTTACCGTTTCAGCAAGCCTTTTACTCTTTCGCCTGAACAACTGGAACAACAGTTAGCAGACAAATCATTTCAACCCTGTGCTTCCACACAGCCCTCCTCTTACGGCTGGGTATCTCCACTGAATCATCCCGATGCGGATCAAAACCAGCTGACTCACACTGTTGGCCAGTACACCATGTTCTGCAGTCGCCTGGAAGAACGGATATTGCCGGCAAGTGTCATTAATGATGCCTTAAACGATAAGCTCGACAGCATACAGAGTGAAACAGGCCGGCGGCCGGTGGGTAAATATAAACAGAGTATTAAGGATGAGTTGATTCTGGATCTGTTACCCAAAGCCTTTACCCGTTCAAAACGCACCTATGCTTACCTGGTCAGAGAGCAGCAACTGATTATTGTGGATGCCGCCTGCAGCAATAAGGCTGAAGAACTGATTGAATTTTTACGCCAGACTCTTGGCAGTTTACCGGTTGTCCCACTTAAAACGACGACCAGCCCGGCTACCCTGATGACAGCCTGGTTAAAGGGTGAAAACCTGGCTGATGATTTTATTATTAAAGACGAATGTGAATTACAGGAAGCCGCAGAAGACGGTGCAATTATTCGCTGTAAACGTCAGGATCTGAACAGTGACGAAATTCAGATGCACCTAGATAACGGTAAGCAGGTCACCCGCCTGGCGATTAACTGGAATGATGCCCTGGAATGTCTGCTGCAGGATGACTTAAATATAAAGCGCCTGAAGTTTTCCGATGAATTACTGGAACAGTCGGCCGATGATGGAGCTGAAGATCCTGCAGCCCGTTTTGATGCTGATTTTAACCTGATGACCGGCGAATTATCCCGTTTTATTCCCCGCTTAATTGAGGTTCTTGATGGTGAATCGGTATCATCCGTAAAATAATTATCATATCACCCTGTTCCCTGTAGGAAAACGATTATCCCCTGAGTGATTCTTTTTAGAAACATGATATAGTTAAGTTAATAGCCTGTTACATCTGGAAAATTTTCAAGGATAATCATGACCATCAAAAAAACACTGACCCAAATCAGCCTAGTGACTCTAATCAGTGTTAATCTGTCGGGAGTCACTTTAGCCGGAGCACTGGAAGATGCTCAACAGGCTATTGAGAAAAAAGACTATGCAACAGCTGTTATCCATTTAAAAAACCAGCTCAAAGAAACCCCTAAAAATGCCCGAGCCTGTTTTTTACTGGGTCGTCTGTATCTGCAGCAGGGCAAACTGGACTCCAGTATTAAAGAACTGTCCAGAGCTCATGAATATGTACCCGATAATACTGAATTTACTTTTTTGTATGCTGAAGCCTTACAAATAGCAGGCAAGTATAAAAAACTGCAGAAACTGCTGGATACGCCATTTTCTGACAAAAAGCAGGAAGCCACCCGTTTAAGTTTTCTGGGTTTTGCCCACTTGGCATCCAGACAACTGGCCGACGCCAGACAGGCTTTTGAAGCATCTATTGCCGCCAATCCCAATATCCGTGCCTATAATGGCCTGGCTACCATTGCGATTATGGAAAATAACCTTGAGCAGGCTAAACAATACCTGAGCAAGTCAGAAACCCTTGAACCGGACAATGCCTCCACCCGGCATCTGAAAGCCAAACTGGCCAATCTGGATAAACAGCCTGAACAGGCTCTGGCAATATACAACCAGCTCATTAAAGACCAGCCCAGGAAGCCGCTCAGAACACCGTAAATGTTATGCCTGATCATAAACCGGCCACCTTAATACTGGGGGCGGCTAATTTAGGCCTTAAAAACTATAACCAGGCGGCTGAATACCTGATTATCTACCTGTCATCTAATCCAACGGATCTAAAAGCCCAGAACCTGCTGCCTAATGCCTATCTTGCCCAGGGTAAGGCCAAACAGGCTTTATTAATCTTGGAAGGCATTCCCGCTGAACAAAGAGATAAGGAAGCTCCCATCTTACTCACTCTGGGCAGCAGTTACATACTGGCCGGACAGAATAAACAGGCTCTGGATATTCTTACCCATGCTCATGAACTGTATCCTGAAAATCAGGATATTAAAAAACGCCTTATTGCCGAACAGTTTCAGTCCGGTAATCTGGACACCGCCGTTTCGGAACTGGAAGAACTGATCTCAGACAAGCAGGGTTCTGCACAGGATCAAACCAATAGCAATTATTTACTGGTGGCATCTTATCTTAAGCAGCAACAGCCTGAAAAGCCTCAACAGCTTATTAAGCAGTTACTGCAGCAGACACCGGACGACAAAGTGCTGCAGAATCTCAGCGCTATAACTGAATTTCAGATGGGTAATAAAGATAAAGCAGTTGAAATTTATAATAAACTGCTCAGCCAGGATAAAAACAATATCTAGGCCTATATGGGGCTGGTCAGAATAGCGGCCAGTAATGAGGACTGCTCCGAGGCTGAGAAAAATTTTAAACAGGTCATAAAAATCAAACCGGATAACCTGAAAGCCTACCTTGGCCTAGCGGTTATTGCAGAAAAGCAGAAACAACCTGAACTTGCCGAGCAGTATTTTCTGGATGCCATTAATCAAAGCAGGGAAAACCCAGCGGCACAGCTAACAATTGCCTCCTTATTAAGCCAGCGGTACCAGTCCCTGCATAAACCTGAAAAAATCCTCGAACTGGCTCAGACACTGGTTAAGCAGCACCCGGACAATACCCGGGTAATGATTTTTCTGGCAAAAGCCCAGGTGGCTAATAAACAGAAAACCGAGGCCGAAAGAACCTTAAACAACATTACGGCCTTCGACAAGGAAGACATTACTCACCGGGTATTACTGGCATCTTTACTGGCCGAAGATGAGGACAGAATCAATGATGCTCTGGATGTACTGGATACCGCATTAACTATTGAGCCGGATAACCTGTCCCTGTATTTAAACAAAGCCGCCTTATACCTGAAAAAAGGCGATTATCAACAGGCCCTGACAGTTGCCCGTGATATCCAGCAGGAGTTTCCCGATTCTACTAATGGAAAACTACTGGAAGCAGATATATACCGTCTGCAGAAACGTTATGAGCCTGCTCTTAGCATTTATGAAAGCGTTTATTCCACTGAGCCTACACGCAAGATTTTATCTGCCATGGTAGATATGTATATTGCACTGGATCAGCCTGACAAGGCCATGGCAGCTCTGGAAAAGGCCCTCAATACCGATCCGGATGATATTGAAAGCCTGTTTAAACTGACTCATTATACCACGAAAAAAATCAACTGGATAAGGCCAGACACTATTACGAGCAGATCCTGCATAAGATACCCAACCATATTGTTACTCTCAATAACCTGTCCTAGATTTATATGGACACAGATATCGAAAAAGCCCTGGAACTGGCCCGCAAAGCCCATGAGCTGGCCCCAGGATCTGCGGCTATTGCTGACACTTATGCCTATGCTCTGGCCCAGTCCGGTGACGCTAAAAAAGCACTGGAACTGTTGCAACAGGCTGCAGAAAAACTACCTGATGATAACGATGTCCAGTATCACCTGGCCTATACATACAAACAGTTAGGACAAACCCAAAAAGCAAAGGCTATCCT
>JBHNNM010000155.1:0-6104 GCA_048563625.1 Gammaproteobacteria bacterium
AGTGTTAAGTGTTAAGTGTTAAGTGTTAAGGAAGAGCATAGAGTGGTGAGTTTAATTTTGTGAGTAAAAGATTTTTTTATATTATGTTTTTTGTTTTGCTGGGTGGGCTTCTTGGTTCCTGTAGTAAAGGGCCTGATCCGCGGTTGGTGCTTTGTCAGGATCTTGGGCAGGTTTTGCTGGGGGTGACAGATGATGGGATTGAATGGACTGGGGTTACACCGGTTATTAAGGGGTATCAGGATCTGGAGATGCGGGTTTCTTTTAGTTTGAGGAATGAACAGGGGGAACAAACTCAGGGGGTGGTTTCCTGTTTTTATCCTTATGAACAGGATGAAATTGGGGCTGAGACGTTTGAAATGCCGACGGCGGCTTATTCTACTTATCCGGTAAAGATGGTGCTTAATGGAGAAACCGTTGGTAAGAAATTACTGACTCAGAGCATTAATAAGGTGATGATTATGCAGGGTAAACAGGCTATTGAGAATTTACAGGAAAAGTTAAAGCGCTGACACTATTTTTTTCTGACTTACCCGGTATTACGCCCTGCAGGTCGATTTCCAGTTTTCCCAGCGGGGCATTCATTGACATTCTTACAGGTAGTTTCCGGCTGTCCTGACTTATCCAGACATAGAAGAACTTCTCTGGTTTCTCGCTTCTGTTGATTTTATATTTTACTGTCCGATATTTCTTGCCTGAAACCGTTATGGTTTCCACGCCCTGCTGTTCTATCTCGTAAAGATAGATGTCATCGGCAATAACAACCGCCGTTTTATCCTGAGTCTGCTGATCTGGCAGGGTTCTCAGGCGATAAATCAGTGACAGGGGATCAAGCACTCTGGGATAGGTAATTTTATCCCCCAGTTCATCAAAGATAAAATAGCTCAGATTATTTTCCAGTGGCGGGTATTGCTTTAGAAACTCAGGGATATCCTGCTCTCCGTCTGCTTCCCAGGCATAACGGCTATCCATATTTAGAAAGCCTGAACTCAGTTGTTCTTTTTCACGTTTTTTATAGAGCAGTGTGTTCTTATTCGCCCAGTCCAGAAATAAAAAATCATGAGACTGGCTTTTACCCTTGTCTATTTCTTCAACCTGCAGGGTTTTCTGTAAACGGTTATCCAGGGTAGCGGTATAGGTATAACGAACAGGTTGAATAATTTCAGCTTTAGTGTAGTTTTCGGTACTTAGAGTCAGTACAAACTGGTGCCCCCTATGATTATCCAGAGTAGTCTGATTGGGCACAAACTCCATGCTGGCATCAGCAATATCTGCCCAGATCATTGAGGTCAGGATACCCCGATAGCTCAGTTTATACTGCAGTTTTTCACCGGCCTGAAACGGCAGCGTTTTTTCTGTTTCCGCACAGGCATTGCTGAAGATACATACTGCCAGCCAGAACAATAATGCTTGAAATAGTGTTTTTTTCAGCACCTGTTTTCTCTCAACTTTAACCGATTTTTCCCTTCCCCTGGAGCGCTGTCATGCCTTTATTTTTTCCGGCGGTACAGTCGGCCAGACAGTAATCACCGAATTCACCAGTGTACCCAGTGGAATGGCAAAAAATACCCCCCAGAAGCCCCAGAGGCCGCCAAAGAATAAAATAGCCACAATAATCGCTACAGGATGAATATTAACTACCTCAGAAAATAACAGCGGGACAATAACATTACCGTCCAGAGCCTGGATAATACCATAGGCTATCATCAGCCAGGCAAACTCTGAACTCCAGCCCCACTGGAAAAATGCAATTAATGCCACGGGCAGAGTTACAACAGTGGCACCGATATAAGGCACCACAACAGACAAACCCACGAGTAATGAAATCAGCAGTGCGTATTTCAGCCCCAGTAAAGAAAATGTGACAAAACAGATCACTGAAACAATGGTGATTTCCCAGAACTTGCCCCGTACATAATTACCAATCTGCTGATCCATTTCCCGCCAGACCTGGGTGGATAAGCGGGTATCATCAGGTAAAAAACGCCTGAACCAGCCCAGGATTTTTTCTTTATCCTTCAAAAAGAAAAACACCAGTAACGGCGCCAGGATCAGGTAAATCATAATGGTAATACTGCTTTGAATGGAATACAGAGAAAAAGTCAGTACATCTTTTCCCAGTTGAGTGACCTCTGACTGAATCATGGCAATCAGTTCCACCACATATTCTTCGGAAATATAGCTGTAATTAGAAGGCAGTTGCAGCAATAACTGCCGACCCTGTTCAATATACTTTGGTGCTTCTTTAATTAAATCGGTGACCTGCTCCCATAACAGGGGAGTAATAATAAAAAGGGTGATCAGCAGGGCCGTCAGAAAGCCAATAAAAACCAGCAGCACAGAATAAAAGCGTTTATGGATCCAGCGGTTAAAAAACACCACCAGACCTTCCAGAAGATAGGCAATAACAATGGCCGCAAAGACCGGAGCCAGGGTATCATTAAAGGCAATAACAATAGTAAACGACAGGATCAGGAAGCCTACCAGAAAAATAATCTGGGGATCAGAAAAATTACGCTGAAGCCAGCGCTTAAACAGCTCTACCATACCAATCCAGTCTGACTTTGCTTGCTTTTAAGCTTATTCATTATCCATTGTCTTGTCAGTGCTCTGCTCACAGAATGCTTTATAGCGATTCTGAAATAAAATTTCCAGTTCATCAATCACTTCTACAGCGGCCCGGCCCTGGATCAGGTGTTCCATCATTAAAGCTGCTGTTTCATTAAGCATACTGTCCTTTTTTAACATTGGGAATGTGGCCGAAAGCCGTTTAATGGCTGCCACTACTAGCTCTTCAGACGGCCGTGGAATATCCATCGGCTCAATACTGACTTCAACAAATCGGCCTTCTTTTTTGGCCTTTTCCAGTAAAAACTCCGCATAGGATAATAAACTATTGCAATCATCCTTATCCAGATCATTAAAAATCGTCAGTAGTTTTTTTTCTGCTTTAGTCATGTTTGGTCATTAATATTAGTGAGTGTCTAACCTGCTTTTAATTTCGCCATTATATCACCTTTTGCCTGCTGCAAGATCGAGTCCCGATCCAGAGAGTCCAGGATATTGCGTACCGCCTGTTTGGCTCCGCCCTCACCCCAGGATTTACCCTGTTTCAGATACTGCTGTGCAGCTTTGCCGACCACCAGGGTACTGTAATAGGCCACTGCCCCCTGGGCTGATGCGGTTAATACCGTTGACAGCCCGCCGGTGCCCAGTTTAAGGGCAGTGGAAATAAAGTGAATCCCCCAGATGGTCCCCAAGAGCAACATCATCTGCCCGCCAATGGTTTTAATCAGGGAGCCGGCTTCTGATTTTGTTAAGGGAAGGCCGTATATTCGGGATAAATGCACTACCAGGGTCACATCAATTACCCCGGCTGAAATTAAATCCACCACTGGTACCGGGTTAATGGCCACAGCCACACCTTTAGAGACACAATAGGTTTGAATTAATTTATCCGCAATATCTTTACGGATCAACATAATCCTTTCACTCACCTGATCTGACAGTTGGCCGGCAAACAGGCTGGCATTGATGGCCGACAGGGTTTTGCCCTGCTCATTAACAATAGACCACAAGCGTTCCTTAAGTTCCCCGGTATCCGGCGGAAAAGTTTTACGGGTTTCAGTTTCATTGCCCTGTTCATCCACCAACAGATAGTGTTTTTCTGTCGTTCTTGCAGTAGCGGTCACAACATTCTGAGCATCCACCAGACCCGCTACCCGCTGCTGCAGTGCGGTTAACAGGGTTTCTTTTTCTTCCCTGGTATAACGATCCGCTTTATTGAGTAGCAGTATGACTGGCCTGGATTCAGACACCACCTGTTTAAGTGCCTGATATTCCGTATCAGTCATATCACCGTCCACCACAAACAAAATAATATCTGAACGGGTAGCCACTTCATGGGCCAGTTTTTCCCGCTCTGCCCCATCGACTTCATTGATACCGGGGGTATCTATAAAATAGACCCCCTGAGACTCATATTCTTCACAGCTGGCAAAGGCCGCCTGGCGGGTTTCACCATGCAGGGGACTGATGGAAAACTGCTGCTGACCCATTAAGGCATTTAACAGGGAGGATTTACCGACACTGACCCGGCCCAGTACAGAAATATGGATATGTTCGTGTTCGATTTTTTCCAGCATTTTTTCAACCTGCTGAAAATCTGCCTGCAGGCTTTCCCTGAGCTGTTGGGGAACCCGTTTATCATTTAATAAACGGCTTATACTTTCTTTAGCAATGCTCAGATGTTCATCACCTAGCTCATTCATATCAGCATCAGCTTCTTCTGCTCGGACTGGATCGGCATTAGCACCATGGTTACCCTGATTTTCAGAAAAGATGCGATGGGTAAAGCGGTTAATCTTTTTTACGGAGTCTGAGGGCCAGCCTGATAAGATCTTTTGTACGCGATTCAATATTTTCACTCAGTTGTTCCTTATACACATCACTGATCAATTGAGCAGATAATTCTCCGGTGACTTCCAGTGTTCTGGCCACAGATTTCCCAAGGGTATCAAAGATCATACCATAGGCCACCGCATGCATCAGGCCGCCGCTGACGGTTCCGACACCGGGAAAAGCCTTGAGTCCGTTACCGGCAATGGCCAGCAGTAATGGCAGGGTCTTATTCATACGCGATTGTATCAGTTCAAGCAGTTTATTGGCATCGATATCCGTAGCTGAAACCCCATAGATTTTACATAAGTCCTTAATCATCTGAATACCGAGATACCCCTGCACCAGAATATCGCTGCCCGGACTGATGGTAGCCAGTGAAGCAACGACCGCTTTTTTAGTATAGCCAGAGACCAGACGGCGGCTTTGAGAATACTTAAAACGGGCATCCATTTCATCCAGCCGTTCATTTAAACGGCTAGCCAGTGCCTTTTCTCTTAAACCTTCCAGCTCACTGACCGGATATTGTTTTAATAAAGCAATAATCTGCTCTTTTAAGGCCTGAATGTCTGGCTCAATGGGTCTCTGAACTCGTTCTTCATGACCGTTGGGAGTCTGGCGGATAAATTCACGCATCCCTCCTGCCTGAACAGAGACAACCGCAGGTGGGTTTTTAAAGTGGCTAAATCGACTGCGGATATTCTGCAGGATCAGTGCCCGTTCTGATTCTGTGTATTGATCCGACTTATTAACGGCAATAATACAGGGTTTACCCAGTTCCAGCAGTCTTGAAACTTCCTTAAACTGGCTGGCCGTCAGATCCCCATCACATAAGTAAATAACCAGGTGCACCCGAACGGCTTCTTCAGTGGATAATATATCCAGTTCAGCAAACTGTTCATTCAGCCCCGGCATATCAGTTAAAATACACGACTGTTCTGCGGTATCATTACCGTCAATATTTATCGACCAGTGGTAATGATCAATACTGCGTGTGGTACCGCCCAATACCGAAGTGTCTATCTGTAAAACAGAATTCTTTTTTCCATTCGGCTTTTGATCTGAATCTTCACCCTGTTTCTCTCCCAGCATGGCCTGGATTAAAGAGCTTTTACCGCTGCTGATATCACCAAACAGAGCAATATAAATACGGGCTTCTTCCCTGCGCTGTGAGAATTCAGATAACTCCTTCCTTAATGCAATAAGCTCTGAAGAAGATTCAACATTTTCCTCCCATAACTGACTGTCAGGTTCCAATACAGGGCCAGAGTCCGGTTCTGATTGAGCTGTTAATTCAGAGGGTTTAGTATCCGTTATCCTAGGCCGCTGTTTTTGTAAAGCATCCAGACGTTTGGCCACTTTATCAATGGACTGTTCAGCTGGCTGCTGTTTTGCTGCCCGGGCTCTATTTTTTTTTGCCGGCAGTAATAAGCGCCAGATCAACCGGCCAGCCAACAGGGAAATAAACAGCAGTACAATACCATAAGCCCATTGCACCCAAAGGGGTTTAGCCAGTAACTGTTCCCAGACTGAGAAGGATAAATTAGTAATAAACAGCAGGGCAATCAAAAAAATAAGAAAGACAAGAATAACTGCTATTGAAAGGAGAGTTCGGCTGGAGGGCAGTTTATTCATAGAAATAAAATTGTTCGACCTTTATAGGTTATTGGGTGCTTTCCCGATTTTCTTTTCTTAATACTTATTTAAAA
>JBHNNM010000156.1:0-6090 GCA_048563625.1 Gammaproteobacteria bacterium
ATCATCGCGGGGTCGGATACCGGTAGGCACTGAAATTTTAAAACCGGTTTTTCTTATGGAATGGCCAACCCTGACCCGACTGGCATCTATACCCCATGCCCTGCGCATTGCCGCCCTGCTTTATGATCATCCTTATCCACTGGCCGATGCCGCCCGTTTGCTGGGTATTGAACAGCGTTATGTATTTGCCTTTTACAGTGCTTGAAGGCCATTGGTCTGGCTAATGTGTCACGTCGGCAGATTGACCATACTTTTGCACCGGAACCAGGCCCAGAGCCTGAAAACAAATCCATTTTGTCCAAACTGCTGGGCAGGCTGAAACGTTTTTCAGAAAAATCCTCCATTAATGATATTGCATAGGATCAAAGACCGAGCATAAACATGAATGACTATAAAATAATCTTTGCCGGGCCGGTGGGTTCGGGTAAAACCACAGCCATAGACACCTTGAGTGATGAGGCCCCGCACCAACCAGAGCGCCTCAGATATGACCCGGATGCTCAAGTCTAAAACCACGGTAGCTATGGATTACGGCACCATGCTGCTGGACGGAGCAGAAAAAATTCACCTTTACGGCACACCTGGACAGGAACGTTTTAATTTTATGTGGGAGGTACTCACCCGCAACGGTCTGGGACTGATTTTACTGCTTGATAACACCCGTAAGGCTCCATTAAATGACATGGCTTTTTTTCTCAATGCCTTTAAAGACTATATTGCGGACACGGCCGTTGCCATCGGTATTACTCAGACCGATATTGTCCCCCTGCTAAGGATGGATCATTACCACAGAAAGCTTCGGGAACTGGATATAAAAGGTGCTATTTTTGAAGTGGATGCCAGGGATTTTAATGATATGTCTCACCTGGTACAGGCCCTGTTATTTACTATTGACCCCGGACTGGAGTACAGCGCATGACCATCCAATACCAGGACAAATACCTGCTGCCGTCACCCGCCGGTGCCTGGCATTGTATTTCGGCAACAAATCCGGAACCTGCCCGGCAGTTTCTGCAGCAGCTAATGACCTTTGAGGAAAGTCCGCATTTTGATGCCGACACCATAAACAAGTTGCTGCCGGACAGCAATATTCAGGAATCATTGCTGTACCACATTCAGCAACTCAAATGGTTGCAGGGTTTCGCCACCCCCAGAAGCGTACCTCAGGGTAATTCTGATGAGTCACTGCCGGATTTACTGGCGGCCTTATCCAGTGAACATAAGACCCTGCTGGCCGATGATGAGGGCTTTTTTCTGGCAGGTTCCGGCTTTACCCATGAGGCATCGGAGGAACTGGCGGCATTGGGTGCCGACCTCTCTGCACTTTATACACGCCATCAGGGTATTGTCAGCAATAATTTAAACATCAACAGCAGTGCATTTGCGCTGGTAGATGCGGCCGGATACAGCTGCATTGGCTTCTGGCCATTATACATAGGTGAGCTGAGGTTTAATTTAGTGATCTCCGGTGCACCACGTTTTGAACAGCAGGATTTTGTGGATCTGGTGTGGATCCTACATAAACGCTATTATCGCCAGAAGTACAAAGCCGATTCTGCTGCGGCCTGAATTTTTAACCTGACATATCATCGTAATATGAGGATAAGACTATGAGAGAAGATATGCTCTCTTCAATTTTGAACGAGTTAAACGGAACCTCTGCAGATATTGAAGCTTCTGCAGTGATTTCCACCGACGGCCTGATGATTGCAGCCGTCCTGCCCCAGTCTATGGACGAAGACCGGGTCGGTGCCATGAGTGCGGCCATGCTGTCCCTGGGCGATCGAACCTCCCAGGAACTGGCCCGCGGTGAACTGGAGCAGGTGCTGATCAAGGGCCGGGAAGGATTTGTATTAATGACCCATGCGGGTGAAGAAGCGGTAGTCACGGTACTGGCTACCCCCAAAGCCAAACTCGGACTGATTTTTCTGGATGTAAAACGCGCCGCGGAAAACATTTCCAAATTACTTTAATGACCGCCTGATAAAAGGTAGCTGCCATGCAAGACATGAAACCCGAAGATCTGGCCAGTGATAATTATCAGGAAACTGAACTGACATTTTTTGACGAAACATCACGCAAGGTGCTTTATACCGACATTGAAACTCAGTTTCCCGACGGCTGTCTGATTGTTTCCCGTACTGATCTGGACGGTGTGATCACCCACGTGAACAAGTCCTTTGTATTAATGTCCGGTTTTACGGAGCAGGAACTGATAGGACAACCCCATTATATACTCCAGCACCCCTTTATGCCGCCGGCGGCCTTTGCCGGCCTGTGGGAAAACATTCAGAAAAAGGAAAAATGGCATGGTTATGTCAAAAACCTGAGAAAAGACGGTGGTTTTTACTGGGTTTATGCCACGGTGATCCCGAATATACGCAATGGCGAAATTGTCAGCTATACCTCGGTACGCCGAAAACCTTCAGCAAAAAAAGTGCCTGAATGTATGGAGCTGTACCCCACTTTATTTTAACGCTTAATTTTAAAACTGCCTGAATACGTTAGTTTTAAGCCCGATTCACCTGTTGAGGATCGCATCATGCCCTTTAATATGACGATCAGCCCGGATTTTAAGCCCGAGCTGATATCCGGCTGGTATATTTTTAATACCTGGCTACAGAAAAAAATCGATACGCCTATTCATATTGATCTGGTTAATGATTTTAATGAGCTGTCAGAAGCCATTGACCAGAACCGCATCGACCTGATTTACGCCAATCCCTGCGACATTGCACGGCTGGTACGGGAAAAAGATTTTAACCCTCTGGTACAGCCGGTCGGCACCCAGGATGAAACCATTATCGTTAGCAGTATTAACAGCCCGGTAAAAACCATTGAAGATCTGTCACCGGGCATTAAAGTCGCTATGACTGATGTGCCGGATGTTAATACCATCGGTAT
This sequence comes from Gammaproteobacteria bacterium, assembly GCA_048563625.1. Taxonomy (GTDB): domain Bacteria; phylum Pseudomonadota; class Gammaproteobacteria; order GRL18; family GRL18; genus JANELJ01. The sequence goes on from JBHNNM010000156.1 coordinate 2,905, forward strand.
GATTATGCTGGAACCGGCCGATATTACCCCCAAAGACATTGAAACCATTCACTGTCAAAATTTTATTACAGTAGCTAAAAATGTCATTAACGGCTAGGCCGATATCGGCTTTCTGCTGGCCGATGCCTATAATGAGTTTTCGAATCTGGTCAAAAAACAGCTGCACAGTCTGATCACCAGTAAAATCCATGTGCTGCACCATGCATTTCTGGCCGGCCCTGATTTTCCGAATCAGGAAGCATTACAACAGGTGTTATTATCCATGAATGAGGATCCCAAAACCCAAAAAATCCTCCAGAGCCTGGAAATTGAAAAATGGCGGGCCATGGACAGGGAAGAAGCTGAATTTTTAATTGACCTGATGGATACCCTGTCACCTGAATAGTACCACCCTAAACTGCAGCCATTGAAATCCGCCCGCGAGTGTGATCAAATACAGCTCTGATAATTAAGGAGTGATACATGGCGGGTTCCAGTCTTTTAGCCCTGTTAGATGATATTGCCACGGTTCTGGATGATATCGCCCTGATGCCCAAAATAGCGGCAAAAAAAACCGCCGGGGTGCTGGGTGATGATCTGGCCCTGAATGCCCAGCAGGTTTCCGGGGTACGGGCTGAACGTGAACTGCCTGTGGTCTGGGCCGTAGCCAAAGGTTCGTTTAAAAACAAGCTGATCCTGGTACCGGCTGCCCTGCTTATCAGCGCATTTATTCCCTGGCTGATCACACCCTTATTAATGCTGGGCGGATTATACCTGTGCTATGAAGGCAGCGAGAAAATCCTGCACAGCCTGCAGCCCTCTGCCAGAGCACAGAAGAAGGCCGTTATTAACGCCCTGCACAATCCTAATATGGATCAGGTGGCCTATGAAAAAAACAAGATTAAAGGCGCCATTCGCACCGACTTTATTTTATCTGCAGAAATTGTAGTAATTGCCCTGGGGACAGTGAAGGACTCTGTTTTTATTACCCAGGTCACTGTGGTTACAGCTATTGCCATTGTTATGACCGCTGGTGTTTACGGCCTGGTGGCCGGTATTGTAAAACTGGATGATGCCGGATTTTACCTGGTCAAAGACCCGGCCAAAAGCTTTACAGACCGTCTGAAACACCTGGTGGGCGGCGGCATCCTGGCCCACGGCCTGCCTTATCTGCTGACACAGGAACATCACCTGGAACAATGGCTGGCTACCCTGCCTACCATTGGTACTATTATTGTTCCCGTCACCGGACTGTTTTTTAATATGGTGCTAGGCTTAATTGCCGGTGCACTGGTTTTAGCTCTGGTGAATTTATATCAGAAAATCTTTTCTCGGAAAGCATAAATAAACATTTATCCCTACTATTCATAGAGTATATGCAGTGTTAAATGATCTGGTTTAGCATTAAAGTATTTTTTTAATACCTTAGCAAAAACGGAATCCTGCCCGGCAACCACACTGAACAGGGTCATACTCGACCTTAATTTTACAGCATCAATATCACCAAAAATATCTATTGCCGTTTTACCTTTCAGACGCAGTAATATTTCAGCACACTCTTTTAACCGGGCACCTAATACCGGATGCTTAAGGTAAACCTGCGCCTGCTCAGCATCCTTAATGGCATAATACTGTGCGGTGCTGCTGCGCCCCAATCCCTAAATCTGAGGAAAAATAAACCACATCCAGTGGGATACTTTCCATCCTGCTTCTAATTCTGATAATACCTGCTGATAGACCGCATCCTGTGCCTCAATAAATTTTTGCATTCAGCTTTTAAGGTTAGTGATAAAGTTATTACTTTTTAAAAACTCAATCACTTCATCAGCCAGTTCATCAGGGGTTTCCTCAGCAGCTAAAAGAACCAGTTCCGGATTTTCAGGTGCTTCATAAGGATCATCAATACCGGTAAATCCTTTTATTTCTCCTGCGCGAGCTTTTTTATAAAGCCCCTTGGGATCGCGCTGTTCACAAACTTCAATTGGCGTATCGACAAAAATCTCTATAAACTCACCCTCCTTTAAACTATTACGTACTCGATCACGATCCAGCCGATACGGACTGATAAAGGCTGTCAGAGCCATAATACCCGTCTGAGCAAAAATTCCTGCTACCGAGCCAATGCGGCGAATATTTTCTTCCCGGTCAATAGCGGAAAAGCCCAGACCAAAGCGCTGCGCAAATTAATCACCATGCGTATCCTTAAGCATACCCGGACCGGCATTCAGTCCATGGCGGACATTATCACCATCCAGTACAACGGTACTAATACTGGACTGAAACAGTTTGTGATCCAAGGTATTGGCAATGGTACTTTTACCCGAACCGCTTAAACCGGTAAACCAGATAACACAACCTTTATGATTGTTTTTCTGTTCGTGCATATCACGTGAGACTCTATGCTCATGCCAGGTTACATTAGTATCATTATTCATATTAAATTCTCATTATTTTTTAAGTTTTTTATCCGCATACATTCTCTGATCAGCACAGCTAATTAACTCATCATAGCTGGTACCATCATCTGGAAATATTGCTATACCCAGACTCATGTCCAGAGTGAAAGTTGTCCCGTTAAGAACAATTTCCTGTATACACTCATTTTTTAAACGCTTTATCAGGTTGTTTATTTCAAATTCATCAATATTCCCATATATCAGCAGGCAGAATTCATCACCACCCAGCCTCGCTATTAACTCATTTTTTCTTAAAAACTGTTTAAACCGTTCTGCCATAATCTGTAGAACCTGATCACCTGCAGCATGTCCTGCCGTATCATTGACCATTTTAAACCCATCCAGGTCAATATATAATAGAGCCAGATCATCATTATTGCGTTCTGCCTGTGCAATTTGTTTTTCAGCATAAGCCTGAAAGAAACGTCTGTTAGGCAATCCTGTCAGTTCATCACTATTGCTGCTGTTGAGTAATTCTTTTTGATAGTAAGCAATTTCTTCGGCAATACCGACCACACTGCTAACAAGGTTCTGTGTTTCCACACATATGGCGGGTTGAATTTTCTCCGGCAATTCATGTCGGCTTTTTAAATTGCTGAGCAGATTAGTTATCAGAACAAAGTCCTTTTTAAAAATAGGTTGTTCTCCGCTTTAATGAGTGAGATTTTGTCCAAAATAGAACATGCTCTGCTCATCAGGAATGGAGGTTTGCCTGATTTTTAGTTTAAAATATTCGGTATCCCGAATCCCT